>CAUTGQ010000163.1:0-2531 GCA_963538075.1 uncultured Atopobiaceae bacterium | reverse complement strand
CCTCTGTTCTCGTTTATTGGCTCAACAATCGCTACGATTGGCGTTTTGTTGCTGGCGTCTACCGGCGGACATATGACGTCGTCAAAGCTTGTTCTTTCAGGCATGATTTTGAACGCCCTGTTCACAGCTCTTTCTAATTTCATCATTACCATCGCAGCCAATGCCGAGGGCATGATGGATCTGAAGTTTTGGACCATGGGCTCTTTGGCACGAGCAAGCTGGGGAAACGTTGGCGTTTCCGTTGTTGTAGTACTTCTCGTCAGTGTGTTTTTCCTCACACAGTTCCGCTCCCTTAACGTGCTGTTGATGGGAGACGAGGCTGCTACAACGCTTGGCCTCAACACCAATTTGTGCAGGTGGGCATACTTGACTATTTCTGCCCTCATGGTTGGCACGCTTGTTTCATCAGTGGGAACCATCGGTTTTGTTGGTCTTATCATTCCGCATATTGCGCGCTCGTTTGTTGGATCCGATCACCGAAGGCTGGTGCCAACTGCGCTGGTACTGGGAGCTATTTTTATTCTCTGGGCAGACGCCTGCGCTCGAACCATCCTGGGTAACGCCGAGGTTCCTATTGGCATCTTGACCGCCGTTGTAGGCGCGCCGTTCTTTGTCTACATCATGGTCGCCCGCAACTACAGCTTTAGGGATGGTGAGTAATATGCATCTTGACGTGCAAAATGTGTCGGTCACCATTCACAACAAGCCAATTGTAAAGGACGTCTCGCTTAACGTGGCGGATGGCGAGTTTGTGGGCATTCTCGGTCCTAATGGATCAGGCAAGTCAACGCTTTTGCGAGCGATTTACGGTCTTGGCCATCGCTATGACGGCCAGATTTTGTGGGACGGACACGACGCCACTGAGATATCACGACGTGACTTTGCGCGTAAGGTTGCGGTTGTAAGCCAGTTTAACTCGCTGTCCTTTGACTTTACCGTTCGAGAGATTGTGTCGCTGGGACGCAGTCCTCATCAGTCGGCGCTGTCAAAAGAAACCGACCACGACGAGTCAATCGTGTCTGACGTCATTCAGAAAGTTGGCCTTTCTCGCTTTGAAGATCGCTCTTTTGCCACGCTTTCAGGTGGCGAGAAACAACGTGTCATGTTGGCACGTGCGTTGGCTCAAGAACCAGAGTTTCTGGTGCTTGATGAGCCTACTAATCACCTGGATATTACATACCAGATTGATATTTTGCGCCTTGTTCGCAATCTTGGTATCAGCTGCCTGGCTGTTTTGCATGACATTGTGATGGCAGCTCATTATGTCGACCGCCTGTATTTCTTAAAAGAGGGGACTATTGTTTCCGAAGGAACACCTGAGGACATTGTGACCCCTGAGTTACTTGCTGATGTGTATGGCGTTGAGGGTGCGGTGAGGCCATCAACTGCTGGAAACGGTATCAGCATTGATTACGTGTATTAATCGCCTGTTGAGTATCAACAGATGAATGAAAGGATATCCGATGGATCCTCGTGTAAGTTCAAATCTTTTTACCAGAAGGAATTTTCTGAGCATTGCGGCAGGGTTTGCTGCAACTGCTGCTGGACTTGGTCTTACTGCGTGCAACAACGCAACGTCTAGCCCATCTACTTCGGCTCCAGAAGAAAAGAAGTCGGCCAATACAAGCTATCCAGTATCGTTTAAGCTCTATGACGGTGACGGCAATGAGTTTGAGGCAAAGTTTGACAAGGCTCCTGAGAGTGTTGTTACCTTGACAGATTCCGCCGCTGAGATTCTGCTGCGTCTGGGCCTTGGCTCCAAGATTATTGGCACCATCAAGCCTGATGCACCAATGCCTTCAGACATTGCTGACGAGTATGCGAAAATTAATCAGCTGGGCGATAAGAAGAGCCTTTCTCGCGAGGTTGTTGTTGCCGCTAATCCAAACCTTATTGTGGGCCGTTCTCGTCTCTTTACTTCAAAGGACCAGACTTCTCCAAAGGACTACGCTGACCTGGGAATTTCTGTCTATACTCAGCTGGCATCTTCTGAGCAGGGCGATCCAACGCTTGCCGGAATTATCTCTGATATTAAGAACCTTGGATCTATTTTTGATGTTCAGAGCAATGCCGACACCTATACCGCCGAGCTTCAGAAGCGCCTTGATGCCATTAATGAGCGAGTTAAAGCGCATGAGAAAGAAACAAAGAAGACTGTGCTGGTTATGGCTAACCTCAAGGACGGCACGTTTGGTCTCTTTGGCGGTAGCGAGAAGAGCCTTGAGTTTACTATCATTGACCAGCTTGGAGCTACTCCTGCTACAACCCAGTCTGCAAACGGCCTGACGTATGAGAATCTGATTAAGTTCAATCCTGACGTCATTATTTACGTTACCGCAGAGCGCAATAAGGCAACTGACGCCGCAGCTAAAGACACCCTTCTGGGCGAGAGCTCCCTGCAGAACGTCCCTGCTATTGCCAACAAGAGCATCGTAGAGATTCCATACTCAGAGTACATTGACTACTCGCCACGTGCATTTGAGTTCTGAGTATTTTCAGCAACATCATAACAGGAAAACATTGGCGGTAAC
>CAUTGQ010000162.1:0-2550 GCA_963538075.1 uncultured Atopobiaceae bacterium | reverse complement strand
CGGCGTTCCTATCATGGGCACTCAGCCAGAGGCAATTGACCTGGCAGAGGACCGTGACCGCTTCGCAGCCCTTCTTGACCGCCTGAACATCGCCTGCCCACCTTCGGCAGTTGCTTCTACCATGGACGAGGCTCGCGACGCCGCTCGTCGCATTGGTTATCCGCTGATTGTCCGCCCAAGCTACGTTCTTGGTGGTCGCGGCATGGCCATTGTCTACGACGATTCCGATCTTATCACCTACATGGAGTCCGCTACACACGTCACGCCAGACCGTCCTGTCTACCTGGATGCCTTCCTTGAGGATGCCATTGAGCTGGACGTTGACGCGCTCTGTGACACCGAGGAGTGCTACGTAGGCTCCGTCCTGGAGCACATCGAGGAGTGCGGTATTCACTCGGGCGACTCCGCTTGCTGCTGGCCGCCCTTCTCGCTCTCTGAAAAGATTGTTGACCAGATTAGGACCATCACCAAAAAGCTGGCGCTTGCTTGCGGTATCCGAGGCCTCCTGAACATCCAGTACGCCGTCCGCGACGAGCACGTCTTTGTCATCGAGCTCAACCCTCGCGCTTCTAGAACCGTGCCTTTCTCGTCAAAGGCAACTGGTGTCTCCCTGGCTAAGTATGCATCTCGTATTATGGCTGGCGAGAAGATCAGCGAGCTTAGAGCACAGGGTCTGCTCCCTGATGAGAACCGTACCGTCGACTACTACGCGGTCAAAGAGGCGGTTATGCCTTGGTCTAGGTTCCCTGGTGCTGACTCAATCCTTGGACCTGAGATGAAGTCCACTGGTGAGGTTATGGGCATTGCCCGCACCTTCCCAGCAGCGTACGCAAAGACTCGTGAGGCAGTTGAGAACAAGCTTCCTGAGCAGGGTTCCGTCTTCATCAGTGTGTGCGACCGCGATAAGCGCGCTATTGCTCCTGTTGCTATGGCTCTGGAGAACCTTGGCTATGGCATCTACACCACAGGTGGTACGGCTAAGACGCTGCGTGCGGCTGGAATTGACTGCACTACCGTTAACCGCATTTCCGATGGTCATCCAAACGTGGTTGACCTCATGCGCGATAAGACCGTCAGCTTCATTATCAATACACCTCACGGTCACGAGGCTCACAGCGACGGTACTAAGATGCGTGCAGAGGCTGTCAGCCAGGGTATTACCTGCGTCACGGCAATGTCTGCAGCAACTGCTCTTATCCAGGCACTTGCAGCAGCAAGAAAGAGCGAGCCAGAGACTTTTGCACTACAAGATCTCTAAAATGTGCTTGGAAGATGAGCTTTTTACTTGAAGTTGGACCGGTCTTGAAAAAGACCGGTCTTTTTTCGTGAGGGAAGTGTTTAGAATGCGAAGTTCTCCTAGTGAAGAGTGCAAAAGTTTGTTATTATTGCAAGGCTGCATAAATATGCGGGCGTGGCGGAACTGGCAGACGCGCTAGATTTAGGTTCTAGTGGACTAAGTCCGTGGGGGTTCGATTCCCTCCGCCCGCACCATGCAGATATTTGGTTAAGAGCTGGTACGCCAGCATTTTTTACGAGACACTGGAGGAACGTTGAACATCACCGTTACCGCAGATAAGCCAGTTGACGAGAAACTCACCGTCAAGGTTACAGTTCCTGCTGCAGAGGTAGACGCTGCCATTAAGCAGGCTTACAAGGACATTGCAAACAAGTATTCCTTCCAGGGTTTCCGCAAGGGCCGCGCACCTCGTCCTGTCATTGATGGCATTGTTGGCCGCGAGGCAGTCCTTGCTCAGGCAACCAACGATCTTCTCGGCGCAGCAGAGCCACAGCTTCTTGAGGAGCTTGACCTTGTCCCTGTTGGCCGTGGTGATTACAACCAGGATGCAGACCTTCCTGTTGAGGGTCAGGATTACTCCTATGAGGTAGTCTTCAACGTTCGTCCTGAGGCTAAGCTCGACTCTTACGATGCTCCTGCAATTAACATGCCTCCAAATGAGGCAACTGAGGCTGAGGTTGATCACCAGATTAAGCAGCTTCTTTCTTACCAGGCTAAGTTTGAGAACACCAAGGAGAAGCGCGCTGTTAAAGAGGGCGACACCATTGGTGTAGACATCAAGAACATTGAGGGCGCTGCTCACATGGAGGGCGAGGACCGCGTTCTTACCCTTAATGGCACCCAGGCTCCAAAGGAGCTTGAGGAGGCACTCATCGGCATGAAGCCAGGTGAGGAGAAAGAGGTTAAGTGGACTCACAGCCACACTCACGGCGATGAGGTTCACTCCCACGACTACGACATCAACGTTAAGGTTGTTGCTCACAAGAAGTCCGTCACTCCAGAGCTGACTGACGAGCTTGCAAAGACCACCTTTGGTTACGACACTGTCGAGAAACTCCGCGAGGCTGTTAAGTCTGAGATTGAGTCCGACAAGAAGAATTCTCTTCCAACTCTTAAAGAGGACCGCGTTGTTGAGGCTGTAGGCAAGCGCCTTCAGCTTGAGGAGGTCCCAGAGGAGTACAAGAACGAGGTCTTCAACGAGATTGCTCAGGAGTTCCTGAATGGTCTTCAGCAGCAGGGCATGAGCCTTGATA
>CAUTGQ010000161.1:0-2559 GCA_963538075.1 uncultured Atopobiaceae bacterium | reverse complement strand
CATGGTGAATGCCCTTTGCATACGGGTCATCCGCTGCTACAGAATCAATGTAGCCCTTGTTTTGTGAGCTCTGAGACTGCGTCTGTTGCGTCTGTTGCGTTTGTTGCGTCTGCTGCGATTGCGAGTTTGCTTGAGGTTGAGACTTATCAGCACCCCTCATAAGAGAGAAGAATATTGCTCCTACCGCAAGCACAACGATGACAATAACACCATACAGTCGGCGATTCTTTGTTTGAAACACGCTATGTCCTCCCCTTTAAGCGGATGCGCTCGAAATAATCCAAGACACCAGGTTGGCAGTTGCATTGCCTGTTCTCTCGGCAAGAACGTGACCCTTATCCCAAACAAGCGTGTAATCAACACTGCTCACGCCCGAGAAATGCTTTAGAGACAGACCCAAATTGAACGAGGTGCAGATTGAAGTATCAGTATTCTGAGCGCCCTCATTAATACGCCAATAAGGAGCAACGGAAGCTGTCTGATAACCCTTGTAAGACGCGCTGGTAAAGTACAGAGGATTAAACATATCCACACGAGTTGGAATGTCATTCTCCAGCGTGTCAGCCTTATTCAAATCAGAGGACCAGTCATTGGCGTAGCTGGACTTCCAATCAGTAAGCTTCATATACGTATCAAGGTTCTTTTTGATGAGGTCAGCTGTCTGCTCATCAAAATGCAAGGTGCTTTGCTCGCCAACGCCAAATAGCTGATTTGCACGAGTACTTCTATCAGGAGAATCAAAAGCTCCAACTGGAAGCGACGCGCCTCTTAAAGCGCGCGAGAAACCCCTCAAGTTCTCAAGCTCAACGCTCTGACGACGAAGGTTATATACAACCCAAATAGATTCTGAGTTCAGAGAGCCAAAATAGTGCTCAGCAGTATCGTAGATAGTAGATTGAACCTGCTGAGTAGCAGGAGCTGCATTATCTGTACCACGAACCGTTGCGAGATTTGGGTCACCTGGGAACGTAGGCTCTTCCAGTCGCTGAGGCGTAGAGGTATATGGGAATGCGTTGTCTCTGACAAAGTTATTTGCAGAAGTCTTAAGCTCGTTGATAAGAAGGTCTGCATATGATCCAGCGGTATAGACGCCAGAGTTAGTCTCATCAAGACTGACCTTACTATCATTGCTGTCGAGAAGATCCATGTTGTTGACAAATGAGGCATATGCACCAGCAAGATCTTGTGAGAGAGGTTGGGTCCAAACACCTTCAGCACGAGAGTCTGTTGCATCTGCATACTGACCAGCTGACCACTCATACGCTGCGTCTGCAAGGTCGTATGAAGTTGCAGGACACCATGAAGCGCTACCGTAAATAGAGTCTGAAAGCTGCTCGCCCTTCTCGCTATGTGTAGCAGCGCCAACAGCCTTAAGATATGGCGTATAGAGCGGAGAGTCTCCCGAGGTTCCCAGCACCGCGCTGAGGCCGCCGCCAGCCGCAAAGCCAAACACAAAAATCTTTGACGTATTGCACGGGAGCTGCTCGTTGTTGTAGCGCAAATACCTGATAGCAGCCTTAAAGTCTACTGCTGGCCAAGGAGATCCGCCTGCGTAAAGCTCGTCCGAGCCTGTGGTTGAATCGTAACCAGCACTTCTGCCGCGGAAGCCTGCGTATACGTACACACAACCAGCCTCAAGGTACGGTGCAAGGCCTTCGTATGAGTAACTTGTAGGAGCGCTCTGAGGGGCGAGCGTTGCTGTGTTAATAGGCATGACGATTGGCGCGGTACTTGCGGTGAAGCTGCCTACAACGGCCTTCTCGCTCACTTCGCACTCGTACGTAGAGCCATTCTTCTTTCCCGAGAGATACTTTCCAGGAACAAAAACCGAGAGAGTGTTTACCGACTTGCTTGCAGGCTTAGTGCAGTACTGAATGCCCAGCTGATAGTAGCAGTCGTTATCCTCGTCATAGCTCCACTGGGTCATGTCCAGCTTGAGTGACTTGAACTCTTCAAGGTCCACGTTAGAAGCAGGCTGATTCGTATCATCAGATGTCCTTGCTTGCGGAGTACATGCGGCCAAGGTACCCGCAGCTCCCAAAGCAGAAAGGGACAAGAATTCTTTTCTCGTAAAGGCCATAATTTCCCCTCGAATAGTTTATTCAGTGGAGGCAGCAACGACCGCTGACCTAGTTCAAGCTAGACAATCTATTGTACCAATTTGCAAACGTGTATGCTTAAGAGCGAGCGTTTAGAGAAACGAGTTAGCATGCCGAAAATCGTCAACTTTTTTGATCTCATTCACCTTAATGAAAGACTTGCTCAGCAGGGTCTTCGAAGCAAAGTTCACCTGCGCGATGCATGCGGCAAGCAGTCTCTGTGGATAGAGCTCCCCTCTAGCGAGAAACCCGATGAACGCGAGAAAATCGATGGTCAAGAGCTAGAGAAAACAAAAGAGCAAGTTGAGGCATTTTTTGCAATAAAGGGCATGACCGTTGAATTTGACCTCACTGGTGGAAAAAATTTCTGGATTGTATAAATTGCCCGCTTGACGAAGCGCTTGAGTCTGTTATAGTAAATAAGCTTTTCGAAGCACCAATGGCTGGGTAGCTCAGTTGG
>CAUTGQ010000160.1:0-2580 GCA_963538075.1 uncultured Atopobiaceae bacterium | reverse complement strand
GAGATCTATCGCTGTGACTGGAGTTCAGACGTGTGCTCTTCCGATCTTGGAATGACGCTCGTAATCTTACCCTTCGAAATGCTGATCTTAAGGTCGAGGGTTTTGGTCAGACTTTCTATGTCAACCAGCTCAACATGACTGATTCAACCCTGACCATCAATCCATCCTTCTGGGGTCAGACGGGCATGACCATTCAGGGTTCTTCCAATATTGTTAACTCCACCATCAACGCAAATGCCGGCTCAACTTCTGGTATTTCTGTTGGTGTAGCTGGTGGAACAGTAAACGTTACTAACTCAACCCTTAACTTCACTAACGGCGGAACCGGCGGCCTTAACGTCAATACCGGTGACGTCATCATTAACAACTCCACCATTAAGGGAGACGGCCGTAACTCTGGCGCTCTCTTTGGTGCACAGACTAACGGTTCCATCCAGTTCACCGGAAACAGCTTGGTAGAAACCCCTGCTACCAAGAACTCCGATAACGGCGCTGGTCAGACTCGTCAAAACTACAACGTTGTTGGCGGTTCTTACCTGCTCAAATACGCACCAAGCTACAACAGTGGCTTTGGCAGCACTATCCCAACAAACGGCGCAGCTAACGGCAACGAGGTTCTCTCGCTCTTTACCCTTGCTGACCCATCAACTAGCTCTCTGAGCCTCATTAATGCCAACGGAGCAACCTACACCTACCCAGTTGCTAACGCTTCAAGTGATGGTCAGAAGCACGTTTGGGCACCTGCTGCAACCGTCACTTTTGACCTTAACACCCCAGGTGTTACCGGCGTCAACCCAACGTTTGCTGACGGCACTACTGCTAACAAAACTGCTCTTGCTATGCGCGGCAATTCTATTGCAACTGCTTCTTCTGTAGCAGGCGGCTCCACTACCCTGCCTGCAGATCCTTATGCAAGTGGTCAGGAATTTGACGGCTGGTACTACACTGACGCTGCTGGTACCGAGCACCAGTTCACCGCTGATACCCAGGTCACCTCTGACATGACGGTCTATCCACACTGGAGAGCTAACACCTCTTGGCTCTACGTTAGATACCACAATGGCAACGGTGTCTCTGTAATTGACCGCGTTGCTACCAACGCAAGCCGTACCGTAACGGTCCGCTCTGACGCTGAGGTCAACAACCTCGATAATAACTTCAATATTGCAGGTAAAACCTTCAAGCGCTGGACCACTCAGGCAAACGGCGCTGGCGATGAGGTAGCGGCTAATTCCAGCCTTGCTGTTCCTGCAGGTACTGATACTGTTGATCTGTATGCAGAGTGGGAAGAGCAGCACCTTACCGTGTCCTTCTCGGCAAATGGTGGAACCTTCTCTGCGAACAGCGTCTTTAAGCAGAATCCAAACGTCTTTGACATCACCACCGATGCAAACGGCGGTGAAGTTGCAACTATCAAGACTCACCCAACTGTTGCTGAGCAGACCAACATCAACGCACTGCTTCAGAACCTCAGTGGCAACACCCTGAGCGCTACAACAGCTGGAATTGCAAGTCCTACCAGCTCTAACACCAATACTGCCTACACCGATATTGCAACTTTTGAGAACCACATTCTGGACAACACAGACGATCCAATGACTTTCTTTGGCATTGTTATTGGTCACAACTACCACTATTGGTTCACTGACGCTGCAGGTAATTCACCTGCAACCATTAACGGTGGCGCAACACTTACCAATGACGTCACCTACTACCTCAAGTGGAAAGAGGATCCTTCCATCCAGAGAGTAGAACTTACCAGCGATCTTCCTGCAGATATGTGGAGCGATTCCCAGAGCAACACCACCCAGATCAAGGAAGTTTCTAACGATAAGAGCTTTAGTCTTACAGGCGCAATTGATGCCACTTCCGTCATCAATCAGATGAGTGCCTTTGAGAATGGCATTGCTGGCGGCCTTGACGACCTAACCAAGATCACGCTTTCTGGTACCACTTCTACCTTTACTGCCAAGCTCACGCTTCCTGCTGGCGTTGTTGTCCCAGCTAATCCAACGGTAACCACCTCTGGCCTCGGTGACCTCTTTGAGGTTTCTAACGTCTCCGTTAACGGCCAGGAAGTTACCGTTACCTTGAAGCTCAAGGGCACTTACACCAACTATAAGCAGCTCAAAGACGCTGTCGAGACTGTTGGCAAAGACGATGCAGCTACCGCAGAGATTGCAAGACCTCTTACCGTAACTGTTGACGGTCTTACCCTTGACCCAACTCAGGTTACCAATGGTCAGGAGCTCACCGCTACAGGTACTCTTACTGGCACCTTTGAGTCTTTTGCAAAGAACACCGTCACTAACGTCACCAAGAAGTTCGAACTTTCTTGGAACGGCGTTCAGATTGCTGCTAACAGAGACCCTCGTGGCACCGGCATTCAGCAGACTTTGATTGTGAACAACCCAATTGAGATGAACCTTCCTGCAGATATGCTTGCTGACGAGAACACCGAGCATGACCAGGTCATCACTATGAAGGCAGGTTCTACCTTTAACCTCACTGGTTCCATTCTTGCTTCCTCTATTCAGGAGCAGATGAACAACATTGAGCGCGCCTACCCTAATACCAACC
>CAUTGQ010000159.1:0-2580 GCA_963538075.1 uncultured Atopobiaceae bacterium | reverse complement strand
AGCGACAATCCCTTTGTTCACCATGATCTACCTTGGGTAGCAGCGACTCTTCCTGAACTGAAGAAGCTGCTCGACAAAAACGAAGTAGTCTATGTGTCAACAAACAGTCAGATTTTCAAACAGTTGCACATTAACCTTGGTGAAAACGCCGTCGAGCCTTTTTTATTCTTTGTTACTTCGGTCAATCCAGCCGGTAGAGTTTTCCCACTTTCAACTGGTGATATGTCTCGTGCTGGCAAAAAAGATGGCGATAAAATCACGTTTGGTGACAATCTTGAGTTTACGCTTCGCACGGTTCATACCAATAACGGCGACTATGTGCTTGGCCTTAATTACCAGACCCTTTTAGCTCTCAGTCGTTACTTCAGGGATTATAAGTAATTTTTGGTATTCCAATAAAGGAGTACAACTGACCATGTGTCGCTGAGCGCGCAAAATAAGCCGCAACAAAAAACTCCCATTCTCGTGAATGGGAGTTTTGTTTTCTCGGCAGATGCTATTTGAAGCTTTTAAGGCGCTTTTAAGGCGCCTTTAAGATGCCCTTTGGATACCTTTTGGATGCTTTGGACAACCAGACCTTACTCAACTGGGCAGAGCGAGAGGGCGGCCTCGTCAGCAATAACGGTGCAGTTAGTGTGAAGCTGCAGGATAGAAGCTGGGCACTGAGGCGAAACGTTGCCGAAGCACATGTCGTAAACAGCCTTAGCCTTGTCCTCGCCACTAGCCACAATCAGAATGCTGCGCGCAAACATGATGGTCTGAGTGCCCATGGTATAAGCCTGACGAGGGACGTCCTCCATGCGCTCAAACAGGCGGCTGTTTGCCTGAATGGTGCTCTCGGTGAGGTCAACGCAGTGCGTACCCTTGGAGAAATGGTCGTCGGGCTCGTTGAAGCCAATGTGACCGTTGTGACCAATACCAAGAAGCTGCAGGTCAGGATAGCCAGCCTTAGCAACAAGCCTATCGTACTCGGCGCAAGCTGCCTCGACGTCAGGATTAGAGCCGTCGGGCACATGAGTGTTCTCAAGATCAATATTTACCAGGTCAAAGAGGTTTTTGCGCATGAAATAGTGATAGCTCTGAGGATCGTCGTGAGAAAGACCGCGGTACTCGTCAAGGTTATACGTAGAAACCTGCGAAAAGTCCAGGTCTCCCCTCTTGCACCAATCAGCGAGCTGAGCATAGGTGCCAATTGGCGTTGAACCAGTTGCCAGGCCAAGGACGCAATTTGGCTTCAAAATGATTTGTGCAGAAATAACATTTGCAGCTTTTCTGCTCATGTCCTCGTAATCGCGGGTGCGAACAATCCTCATGTCTACCTCCAAGACAGAAGTCACAGTTACATTTAGTTTAACATTTGAAGCAAGCAAAAAAGTAACCGGTCGGCGAGAAGAACAAATATCTCGCTGACCGGTTTTGACCTGTTATATGGCGTGTTTCTGTCGCTATTCTGTTGCGATTCTGACGTGAAGCTGACGCAAATCTGACGCGGCGGTAGTTTTCTGTCTTGAATCTATCAGGAATCTGTCGCGATTCTGACGTGAGTCTGACATAGCGGCAGTTATCTGTCAGAAATCTGACGCAAACCTGACATGGCCCCAGCGCAAACCTGACGCAGAGCCGACGTCGCCTATCCCAGAATCTGCTTGGAAAGATCCTGCAGAGCGTGGAAACGGTGAGAGATGGCGTTCTTCTCGTCAGGCTCAAGCTCTGCCATGGTCTTGCCTGGAGCATCCTCTGGCCAGAAGAGTGGGTCGTAGCCAAAGCCGTTGTGACCCTTTGGCTCGTGGCCAATAACGCCCTCGCAGTCGCCCTCTCCTACCAGCACAGCTCCGTCTCTATAGACCAGAGCAACGGTGGAGTGGAAGCGAGCAGTGCGGTCCTCATCAGCAACGTCGACAAGCTCAGCCAAAAGCTTCTGATTGTTTGCAGCATCATTGCCATGCTCGCCAGCATAACGAGCAGAATAGATTCCAGGAGCTCCGTCCAGAGCGTCAACGCAAATGCCGGAGTCGTCTGCAATAGCCGCTACGCAATCTACCTCGTCAAGCGCAGCCATTGCCTTGATCAGAGCGTTATCGCGGAACGTTTGACCGTTCTCCTCTGGATCAGGAAAATCGCCCAGCTGGCCAAGAGCTACAAAGCTCATACCAGGCATTACCTTAGAGAGGATAGCCTCAATCTCAACAAGTTTGTGAGCGTTGCCCGTTGCAACTACCACGGTTGTATTTGGATCAAAGGTCACAGCGTTAGAACCCTGATTTTCACTGTTTTGACTCATGGTTACTCCCTAAATCCAGTCACTTGATTTTGCAGGTCAACAAGGTGAGCGATGCCAGCTTGACCAAGGTCGAGCAGCTGGTTAAGTTGCTCGCGATCAAACGGACCTCCCTCGCCTGTGCCTTGTACTTCAATTATCTGTCCAGTTTCTGTTCCGACAAGGTTCATATCAATGTCCGCATGAGAATCCTCGGGATAATCAAGGTCCAGCAGCGGCTTGCCATTCACATATCCCATAGAAATCGCAGCTACCTGACCTGTAAGAGGAAGTCTAGGCAAGAGGTCCTTCTCGACAAGTGA
>CAUTGQ010000158.1:0-2627 GCA_963538075.1 uncultured Atopobiaceae bacterium | reverse complement strand
CATGTTTAAGCATATTAGATGAAGTTTATGCATAGAGATGCATATCAGGTAGTGCAACCGTCTAGCTGCCTGCTATCTTGATTAAGAACATGTCGATTCTTCAGCAGAACACCAGAAAGCTGCACTATTTTGTGCGCCAGGCCTAAAAGCCGACGCTAACACGCTGCAGAATCATAATCACCCGCATATGAACTACCTCCCATTTCTTATGTCCAAGAAATGGGAGGCAGTCAAATCAAATGGAATACAGAGGCTTTGTTTTAGCGTTTCTGCTGTTCAATTAATTTACAGGTCAAGCTGCATCAGGCGAGCAATGCTGACAATGTAGATCTTAAGAGCACGCTTGAGCCACTCTTCAGAGATTCCCTCGTCAGGACCGTGCTCCATACCAACCCACTCTGGCAGGTCTTTTGCAGCCTTGCTGTCATAAGGACCAAAGGCAACTGCGCGCTTAAAGTGACGTGCATAGGTGCCGCCACCAATAACAAAGGCCTGCTCATCGCTGCCGGTATACTCATGGAAGGTATCAAGAAGGGTAGTAATCTCAGGGGAGCTTGGGTCAATGTAGAAAGGTACAGCATCGGAGAGAACCTCAAAGGTGCAGCCGTGCTCCTCGCCAAGCTCAGTCATGCGCTTAGTGATAGCCTCGCCGGTGGTGGAAGTAGGATAGCGAGAGTCAACGGTCTGTACGTAGACATCGCCCTTGGTGCGGATAGTACCAGAGATGCAGGTCAGAGGACCAAACTTGTCGTCAGCACTCTGGATGCCCGTGCCAGTACCATCAGTAGTTGAGCAAAGCTGCTTCGAGAAGGTCAAGAAGCCGCGCTCTTCTTCTCCACAGAGGTTGTTATCAAGCAGGTAGGTTACAAGCAGACCAATTGCGTTGACAGTTCCTTCAGGCATGGAAGCGTGTCCACCCTTACCCGTTGCGTTAATGCGAGCAAGCTTGGTGCCATCATCTTCAACGCCTGCGTCCTCAACCTTGATGGAATCAGTGTCAGCCAAGGTAGATGCGTCAGCACGAACAAGTGCGCTTGCAAGACCTGGAATAGCGTTAGGTACGGTACCACCGTCAAGCTCAACGATCTTCTCGCTGTGTGCGCCAGCAATCTTTGGAGACGTGAACTGTGCGTGGTACACGCCCTTCTCGCCGCAGATAAGGGGGAACTCAGCGTCTGGTGTGAAGCAGAATGCGGGCTCTGGATACTTGGAGAGGTAGTAAGGGACGTCACCCATGCCAGTCTCCTCGTTATTACCAACGATGGCACGCAGAGTATAAGGGAGCTTCTTGCCAGTCTTTTTGACCTGTTCAACAAAGAAGTGAGCTGCCCAGAGGGAGAGTGCCAGAGGGCCCTTATCGTCAAGAACACCACGACCCAGGATGAAGCCCTCACGACGGGTAACATCAAGCGGGTCTACCGTCCAACCCTTGCCCAGAGGGACAATATCGGAGTGAGCGATGGTAGCAAGATACTTCTCGGACTCACCAGGAAGGTCACCAAAGCCCAGGTAACCGTCTACATCTGTAGTCTCAAGACCCAGGCGCTCTGCAATTTCAAGGCCGCGACGAAGTGCCTCATAAGACTTTGGACCCCAAGGCTTGCCAGGTTCTGCTAGAGACAGATCCTCAACGGACTCTACCTGCACAAGGTAGCGGATATCCTCAATAATCTCTTCCCAGTGCTCGTTAACAAACGCCTCGGCGCTTGCTTTGAGTTCTGCATCAGTCATGAAAACTCCTCTAATTCAAACGTTTGACCTTGAAACATATGGAGAGCAGCGGTTTTAGCCACATCCCGCGTATGAAATAGACAAGGTCGGGAACAAGGTACTAGTTACACTATACTTAATACCCCTTATCAAAGGAGTTAACTATGACGAAAAAGACTTTTATTGGAAACGCATCATTTCTTGGCGTTTTAACGGTTTTGGGAATTGTTTTGATGGTTCTGAGGCAAACGCTGCCCCAAGACTCTTCCACTCCACTGTTCTATTCCTACATTGTTGCGCCAATTATGTTGTATTTTGGCATTGCTGGCCTGGTAGGCCTGCTTATTGCACGCAATACTGGTTTCTCGGTAACTAAGACAGTTGCAGTTGTGCTGCGCACGCTTGCTGCAATTCTATTTGTGCTGCCATTCTTTTTCTTCCTGATTGTGGTGCTTCCTTGGGTTCTTCTCCGAGGACTTTTTGCAATCCTTATGGTTGTCATGCTCTATGCACCATGGTTCTGGGCGCTCTTTGGCCTGCTCTACGGCTTGAGCTGGGCTCAGCAGAAGGTTATTGAAGACGTTACCACTGACCCATTTGCAGAAGATACGGCTGCTCAGACGTCTGCTGGCGAGAAGACCGATGTAGCTGACACCGATACAGCTGACGGAGATGCAATCAACTAACGGTACAACTCCACGTTCCAGATAGCCCAACAAGAAAGAAGTAACCTGTGCTTGAGCTCAAAGGTATTTCAAAGCGTTACAACACTGGTGGATTTGAACAAACCGCAATGGACCATATTTCCGTTGCGTTTAGAGATAACGAGTTTGTGGCAATTCTTGGTCCTTCGGGCTCGGGTAAGACTACTATGCTCAACGTTATTGGTGGTCTTGATCGCTTTGACTCAGGAGATT
>CAUTGQ010000157.1:0-2700 GCA_963538075.1 uncultured Atopobiaceae bacterium | reverse complement strand
AACTCAGGAGCTCTCCGTGATCATAAAAAACGAAATACCGCTTTTAGAATATGACGATGCCTCTCCAGAGGTTATCTCAGCAAATCACGAATGGACCGCAGGTCAGTTGCCAGAAAAGTGCCTCTTTGCATTTCTTGGAGACGTTGTCCATGATTACGCCAACGAGCACGGGGCAGAGGTCGTAGAAACAATCGTGACCGTTTCTCGAGACATTAAAGTCTACGTTTTGGATTCATATGGCGAGAAAATCTGTTTAGTTCAATCCCCTACTGGATCTGCTTCATCCACACAGGTAATGGACATACTGGTTACCTGTGGATGTAAGAAAATAATTGCAGTTGGTTCTTGCGGCGTTCTAAAAGAGCTACAAGAAAATGCTTTTCTCGTCCCAACTAAAGCTCTTAGAGCGGAAGGAACGTCCTATCACTATCTTCCAGCATCAAGATATATAGAGCTTGATAAGGAACCAATTTCTGTCATAGAAGAGACCTTCAAAAAAGACGGACTCCCTTTTGAGACGTGCACCACCTGGTCTACTGACGGTTTCTTCCGTGAGACAAAGGATATGGTTGAGTATCGCCTGCAGGAAGGATGCTCAGTTGTAGAGATGGAATGCTCGGCACTAGCCGCTTGCTGCAGAAAACGAGGGGCGCAGTTTGGACAGTTCCTTTTTACAGCAGACTCTTTGGCAAACGTTCACGAATATGACGAGAGGGACTTTGGCAAAGACTCCCATGAAAAGGCACTGCTTCTTGGTCTGGAAGTGCTAAAAAACTTTATCTAAACCATTGCTGGGCATCCGCGCTTACAGCGTTTCATAAAATTTAAGCGTACAATTGTTAGTACGTTCTACTTAGCTTTTCATCAGGGCATTTTTACGACTAGTGAGGCTCGTATGAAAGTTCAGCAGCTCATCAAAGAAACGTGCACGATAGTCTCCGAGGACCTCGGCACAGCAAAAGCAGATCAGATTGCACAGGCAGCTCAAACGCGATTCGAGGCGCTCTGTACAGAAAACGCATCCGATTCCAAGGAGCTTCGCACTCATTCTTACAAGCGTATTTATCCTGGTATTGCAGTATATGAAGCTCTGCGCGCAGAGGGCATCCCACAAGAAAAGGCCGTCTGGTATATTCGCGAGTATTTCCAGCGTTTTGCTGCCAAACGAGTCCCTCTCTTCCAATGGGCCATCAAAACGTTTGGCCTTGCACGTAGGTTTCCTCGCCTCTTTAAATCAGGTATCGAGAAAAGCTGCACATCAAATGCTGGATTTGCCTTTGAATATCCAGAAAGTCATGGTAACGAAGCGCGCCTTAACATTGTAAGCTGCCCCTACTATGAGATAACCAAAAAATATGGCTGCCCCGAAATAACCGCTGCATACTGTGATAGCGACGATGCAGGATACGGTAATTTGCATCCACAGCTTATCTGGGGCCGCACAAAAACCATAGGCCACGGTGGCGATTGTTGCGATTTTCTCTTAGAGTATAAGGAGAACTAACCGCAGGTAGACGCTGTTTGCCTGCACCGTCGCTAAAATTTTGTCATCTACATGACGTGATTTGAGCACGTTTACTAGGAGTTTTTTATGCAAGAAAATCGTATGTTTTCCGACGTCAAGCAGGCAAAGAGACTAACTCCAGCTTGGCTTAGTCCCTTTTTAGCCGTTTTCTTGTTGGTCGTTGGGCAAATTATTGGCGCCATTGTAATGACCATTTCAGCAGCACTTATTATTGCCCCTTACTACATGGCGCACCCAGATCTTCCAGATCGCCTTTCCGATTCCCTCAATCTGAGAGAGATTTTTGGAGACTACTATCTTCTGGTAACGCTTCTTTCCTTTGTCTTTATTGCAGGTCTCTTTTTCCTGTGGGTAAAACTCTTTGAAAAACGTCCGATTGTTACCCTAGGATTTTACAAAGACAACTGGAAGAAAGAGCTGTTCAAAGGCTTTGCTCTAGGAATTCTTCTCTTCTCTGTTGTGATGCTGATTCTCATTTTGACCGGATCTTATCAATTAGTTGGCACTACTTTTACGCCTTATGCATTCGGCTTTGTTCTTCTCACTATTCCGTTTTGGCTGATTCAAGGCGGAACAGAAGAACTTATTACTAGGGGCTGGCTTCTTCCTGTCATGGCAGAGAAGTCCAACAAAATTATTGCAATCGTGGTTTCGAGCAGTCTATTTGGTCTTCTCCATATGTTCAACAGTGGCTTTACTATGCAATCCCTGATCGACCTAATTCTTTTTGGCGTCTTGGAAACGTTCTACATCATCAAAACAGACAATCTCTGGGGAGCTGCTGGCATTCATGGAGCTTGGAACTTTGCTCAGGGCAACATCTTTGGAGTTCTGGTAAGCGGTAGCACTACAGGCAGTTCTTTGCTGCAGTTTGCCCCTGGCAGTGGCCCGGATTGGCTTACCGGCGGTAGCTTTGGCGCAGAAGGTTCCATCATTTGCACGCTTGTTATGCTGGTAACTATTCTAATTCTTGCCTATCAGCTCAGGAAATCTGGCAAGCTCTTTGTTAAGAAATCTGCCGAGAAACCCGTTGAAGCCGCAAACGCTTCTTCATAACTAACCCAATTTTATTAAATTCTAATTTCACGGATAGGGTAACTCTTTCGTCACCTCCTCCTTCTAATTAAAATAACGAAGGAGGAGGTGTTTTATGTCAAAGAAACAAATCAATCTAT
>CAUTGQ010000156.1:0-2702 GCA_963538075.1 uncultured Atopobiaceae bacterium | reverse complement strand
GGCTTAATCCTTGTGTGGATTACCCGCGTCAATAAGCGTGATTTTAGGTCTTTGGGTCTTCGAGTAAGCTCCTGGCCAGGGTTTATGCGTGGAGTTACCTTTGGCTTCTTGATGGTACTGTTTACCTTTGGCTCCATCATGCTTATTGAAGGCTTTGATTTTAACTTCAACGCCTCCTATAACATTTTTGCTGCCCTCTTTTTACTTGTGGCAACACTTATTGAGTCCGCAGCAGAAGAAATCTTGTTTAGAGGCTACCTACAAACTGGCGTTGCAGCTAAGAGCTCTTTTCCTGTAGCGCTTGTGCTTCAGGCAGTGCTCTTTACTGCGACGTATGGACTAACGCCTAATATCTCTGTTGCCGCAGCAATCTCAGTCTTTTTGATGGGTATTCTCTATGGCCTGGTTTTTTGGCTTACCGATAACCTGCTTATGACCATTGCCATGCACTTTATCTGGAACTTTGTGACTGGCCCTCTTTTGGGCATCTCGGTTACCACTACACTTCTTCCTACAACGCTCTTAACGGCGTATCCTGCGGCGTCTGAGTTTATCTCGGGCGGTGCGTATGGTATCGAAGCAAGCGTTGTTACCATTTTTGTCTGTCTTGCTGCCTGCGCTATAGTAGGTTGGAAATGTTATAAGGCACAAGGCGAGAAGAACTAATGGCTTCAAACATGCTTCAGTCAATTGAGACTCTTTCAGTAGAGCCGGGAACACCGCTGCTGCTTCATGCATGCTGTGGTCCGTGCTCGCTTGAACCTTTAAAGCATCTGAGGGAAGAGGGTTTTGAGCCAACCATCTGTTGGACTAATCCTAATATTCAACCTATTGAAGAGCATGACAGGCGCCTCCAAACCTTACTGACGTGGGCTCAAGAAGAAGCTCATGTTGAGGTAATTGTGGCAGCAGATCCGCGAGAGCAGTGGGAGCGCGCTGTGGCTCCTCAGGGATTTGAGCGAGATCGCCGATGTCGTGCTTGTTACGCAATCCGCCTGGCAGAGAGTTGTCGTGTGGCGGCTGAGCGCGGGTTTGAATACGTTTCTACTACACTGGCTGTCTCGCCCTATCAGCTTTTTGATGCGTGCGAGGATGAGCTAGTGTCCATTGCGCATGCTCATGGACTGACGCCTGTATGGAGAGATTTCCGTCCGTATTACCCAGAGGCTACAAAAGAGTCTCGTGAGCTTGGTATGTACCGACAAAATTATTGCGGTTGCAGATATTCTGCGGCCGAGGCTCAGATAGAGCGTCATGAAGCTCGTGACGCAAGAAAGGCAGCACGTCATGCGAACTGACGACTTTGATTACAACCTTCCAGAAGAGCGTATTGCACAAGCTCCTGCTGAACCAAGAGACTCCTGTAGGTTGTTGGTCCTGCATAGAGAAGATGGTCGCATAGAGCACAAGCACTTCACCGATATTGTGGAGTATCTTGAGCCAGGCGATTTGGTTGTAGTTAACCAGACGCGCGTTATGCCAGCTCGCCTTGTGGGCAAAAAACAAAATACGGGCGGCGTATCAGAGACACTGCTTTTAAAACGTCGAGAAGACATTGATGCTTTGGGCGCTGTATGGGAGTGTTTGGTAAATCCAGGAAAGCGCCTAAAGCCTGGCGCAGTAATTGAATACCGTGCAGGTGGCTTGCATGCTCCTGACTCAGCTCCTGTTGTGTTGACGGGCACCATTGTGGACTTTGTTGACGACAACAGGGGAGGCCGTCTGGTGCGTTTTGAAGCACAGGGAGATCGCACTCTTGACGAGGCTATTCATGAGGCAGGCCACGTTCCACTGCCTCCGTATATTACACAGTACGAGGGAGACCCAGAGAAGTACCAGACGGTCTACGCTATGCAGGACGAGCATTCTGCTGCAGCTCCTACCGCGGGTCTTCACTTTACTCCTGAACTCATTGAAACCATCAAGGCAAAGGGTGTTCAGTGGGCATCTGTTGAGCTAGAGGTGGGTATTGATACCTTCAGGTTGGTAACAGAGGATGACCCTACTAAACACGTCATTCATACTGAGCGCTACCACGTAGCTCCAGAAGTTGTAGAAGCAGTAAAGGCTACCAAAGCCGCTGGTCATAAGGTTATTGCCATTGGTACTACCAGTGTTCGCTCACTTGAAAGCGCCTGGGATAGTCAGATTCCTGCAGATGAGCCTCCTGTTGTTGCCCGTCGCTTTGAGGAGGTAGAAGACTCTGCTGCAGTGACTCATAAAGGCGATATGGTTGCCCGAGAAAACGCAACCACCAACCTCTATTTGATGCCAGGCTCTACGTTCCACGTGGTAGACACCATGGTGACCAACTTCCACGTTCCACGTTCAACTTTGATGATGCTGGTTTCTGCGTTTGCAACGCGCAAGCAGATTATGGACGCCTATCAAAGTGCCATTGACGAGAAGTATCGCTTCTTGTCATTTGGTGACGCTATGATCATCATTTAGTGAGTTGGTTGCGTGGCCATGACCCTTACGTTTAACTTGAGAGTTTGGATGTAGAAAAAGTGCCCACAGTATTGTGAGCACTTTTTTCATACGATGGTTTGTCTGGGCAAAGACTAAATTACCAGTTAAAAATCAGCCAAACAAAAGACGCAAGAATCGCTATCATGCCAAGAACAACAATGATGAAGCCAATGCGTTGACCACGAGTTGTCTCTCGAAGGATTTTCTCGCCAGTAATAAGCTCTTTAAGG
>CAUTGQ010000155.1:0-2732 GCA_963538075.1 uncultured Atopobiaceae bacterium | reverse complement strand
TTGGCTTACCAATTTCCACCCTATACTGCGTAAAGCCTGCCACACGAATAAGAAGCGTGCGATAGTTCTCTGGATTGGCTTGTGCCTTTTTAAGAACTCGGGAGTCAATAATGTTGTATTGGATGTGGAAGCCACCTTTACGCATATATGCCCTGGTGAGGTCCATCAGCTTTCTAGATCCCTCAATACCTCTTGCAGCACTTGGATGAAGTTTAAGATTCATCTGACTGTTCTGAGACATTGAATGGTCCCAACCAGTTGCAGACTCAAAGAGCGCATACTGTCCATGAGTATCAGTGCCTGGATAGGCGGACATTGAAGCGTCTGCGAACGTAGTTCCTTGGAGTCGACCATCTGCTGTTGCAGCAGTAACAGCGCCCTCTGGACCATGCGTGGAAACAGACATCTGGCAGACATAATATGGCTCACCATATAGATTCTCTATTGTTGCTGGCAAGTCATTGCAGAACCACTGCTCCCAGTCATAGAGCATTTGGTCAACGTATGGATCATCATTTCCATATTTTGGCGCCCTTAGGCAGTCTGCGTGGATTTCATCATAACGTCCGTCATCGTCAGCACGCTTCTCTTGATCCTTCAGAGACTCAGAACCGACTTCCTTTGAAGTCTTATATCCAAAGTTATTGTCAAGAGCGTCCTTAAGCTGGTCAAGCGTATATTTCTTGTCTTCGTATACCAGCTTTTTAATTGCTGCCATAGAGTTGATTTGGTTACAGGTTCCACAGCACTCAATATTAAATGTGGAGTTGTAACGATAGCCCTTTTGAGCAATACCGAGACCCTTTTCAAGACAATTTGGTTTAAGAAGTGAGTTAACCATAGATGGGGTGAACTTGCGCCATACGTCATGCTGAATATTCATGCACTTGTTCAATACTTCGCAAGCCTTCTGGTAATAAGCCTTAAACTGTCCATCAAGTTCTTCAAATGTTTCAAAAGACTTGTCGTGCGGTGGGAAGACCTGCAGTCCCGTACGCTTATCGAAGCCATTATTCAAAACAAGTTCAAGAATCTTAGGATTGTTAATGAAGTGAATACCAACAGACGTAGGCTGAGCAGATCCGCCAGGAATCCAGTGTAGTTTTCCATTGAGATGCAGAGGCATCCATGTGCCAGGAGAAGTTTCAAGGCAGCCACCAACTGACCAAGCACGTGCTTCCTGAACTGTCATGCCTTCATGACCGTACTGATTAATCAAAAACTCCATGGCAATACGGTTGTTCATGATTGCAGGATAACCAGCGCCTGTCTTTACGCACTCCATGCATTTCATAATGAATTCTTCTGGAGCAGACTCATCATAGAGCAAAGAGAGCGTTGGCTGAGTGGTTTGGCAATTAATGCCAGCATCAAGCATAATCATTTCAAGACGATTAGCGGCAGATTTACCATCGCGATCTACGCCACCAATACAAACATTATTAAATGTATTGCCAGATAGAACGCCACCAACAACGCCCGTACATGCAAATGCATCGATACAGGTCATCTTGACACGATAAAGCTCTTCCCACTCCTCAACTTCTTTCTCAGTAATGGTTCCATTCTCAATATCCTGCTCGAAATAAGGGTAGAGAACTTGACCAATACGTCCTGGTGAAAGACCTGACATTGCATCTTCGTTGAGTTCAGCTAAATGCAGGAGATAAATAGTCTGGAAAGCATCCTTAAATGTTTTAGGCTTCTCGTGAGCCAAGCGATGAAGACGCTCAGAAATCTCCGCAAGTTCCACGATTTCATTCTCATCATTAGTGATAGAAATTAATCGATCAGCTTCGCGTCCATAATTATCGAACCACTTTGAAAGACCCTGAACCAAAAGGCCCATGGAAGTGTAGTAATACAGCCTATCCATGCCTGAGATTCCGTCGCCGCCAGGTTCTCCAGCTACTTCACCTGCACGTTTTTTGCAAATATCAATAAGTTCATCAAAGCCATGCTCCAGGACAAAGTAGTAATTCATAACTTCGCGTCCCTGAGGGATGGTAAAGCCAGAGTCAAAATTACTGACGACAGACTTCATGATGTTTTCTTTAATCTTATACTCAGGCACCATCTGCTCATATTTGCGGGCAACATCTTCTACAGACTTACCTGCCCACGCATAAGCGAGTCGATGCATCGCTGGTACGTTTTCAAGACGCACTCCATACTTTCCACCGACAGAAACAACATTTCCAAAGCTCTTTGTAACATTTCCTCCACCTGCACCAAAATGAGAGACCTCTGCGCTAGACTCTGCGCCTGTATCTAGAGCAGCCTTATACAGATCAGAATCCTTATCCATAAAGAAGCTCTCTGTCAGCCACGGCAGTGGGGCAGAACCGCGGTAAAATCCTGCCTTTGCACCAACAAGCTGCTCATGTGGCCAAATTGGCGTATCCAAGTGTTCAAATACGCTTTTTAGAGCATAACCACGACGCATGATAGGAACTTCGCCCTCATGCTCCATAGCTGCACGGGAGTACCAATAGGACTCCTGGATGTCCAGCGAAGAGAGAGTATCGAAGTAGATGTCACGGAGGTAGTTAGCTCGTGGGGTTGGCTCCCTCTTGATCTCTCGATCAGTGATTTCAGCTGGTGCATCTCCGTTTGCGTGGCTCTCAAGGGAAAGACCGCGCTCAGCAAGAACCTCACTCAGCTTCATCGGTTGAAGTGTTGCCATCTCCAAGCCTCCCTTAAAACATTCTTGGCAAGCCCCTTTAGCTCGC
>CAUTGQ010000154.1:0-2736 GCA_963538075.1 uncultured Atopobiaceae bacterium | reverse complement strand
AGACCAGCACCAATCTGAGTTGCCAAGCGAATACGCTGGGCTTCTCCACCAGAAAGCGATGCTGCTGCGCGAGAAAGAGTGAGGTAATCCAAGCCAACGTTTACCAAGAACTGTAGCCTTGCCACAATCTCTTTGACAATAGGACCTGCAATGACCTTCTGACGGTCAGTAATAGTCAGCTGCTTAAAGAACTCCAATGACTCCTTACAAGAGAGCTCACAAACCTCCCAGATGTTCTTCTCGCCAACGGTGACAGAAAGAATTTCTGGCTTTAAGCGAGCTCCGTGACAGGTTGTACAAGGCATCTCGCGAATGTACTTCTCAAGATGCGTCTTCATATTTTCTGACGTGGTCTCTTGGTACTTGTCAAAAAGAATCTTTCTGACGCCAGAGAACGTAGTAAACCAGTGCGTATTGCGACCGTCGCGTGTCTTGTAGTCAACGCGAATCTTAGTAGAACCAAGACCGCCGAGAAGGGCGTCTTGCACCTTCTTAGGTAGCTTGTTCCAAGGTGTTGTATCAGATACGTCAAAATGTTTGCAGACTGCAGACAAAATCTGAGGATAGTAATTGGAGTGTCCAAAAAGGCTTCCAAAAACGCCCTCTGATACGGACAGTTTTGGATCAGCAATCAGTGCCGCAGCATCAATAATTTTACGAGTTCCTAGGCCGTCACAGTCAGGACAGGCGCCGTAAGGAGCGTTGAAGGAAAAATCGCGAGGCTGCAGGTCATCCATAGAGTGACCGTGAATAGGACAAGCAAGCGCCAACGAGTACTGCAAAAGCTCTTCTGGCATAGACTCTGGATTGGATTTATCGGCCAGGAGCAATATGCCTACCTTGCCCTGGGCAAGCTTAGTTGCCTGCTCAACGCCCTCAACAATGCGGCCCAAAGAATCAGGACGGATGACAATACGGTCAACGACAACCTCAATATCATGCTTAAGCGTTTTACCTAGCGTGATTTCTTCATCAAGTTCACGCACAACGCCGTCAACACGAACGCGAGAAAATCCTTCTTTGCGCAGGTCTTCAAAGAGCTTGACGTACTCGCCTTTACGGCCCAAAACAACAGGAGCCAAAACATAGGCTCTGCGTCCCTGACCAGCCTCAAGGATTTTATCGGCAACCTGATCTGTTGTCTGACGCTCAATAACGCGTCCACACTCAGGACAGTGAGGAGTACCCATACGAGCGTACAAAAGACGCAGATAATCATAGATTTCTGTAACAGTACCTACGGTAGAGCGAGGATTTCTAGAAGTTGTCTTCTGGTCAATAGATACAGCCGGAGAAAGACCGTCAATAGAGTCAAGGTCTGGCTTATCCATCTGTCCCAAGAACTGACGGGCATAGCTGGACAAGGACTCAACGTAGCGGCGCTGTCCCTCTGCGTAAATGGTGTCAAAGGCAAGGCTTGACTTGCCCGAACCAGAAAGTCCCGTAATAACTACCAGCTGATCACGAGGGATATCAATATCAATATCTTGCAGGTTGTGCTCTCGTGCACCACGGATAGCAATTTTGCTTGAAGCCATAGTTCCTCACATAACCAGTTTGACGTGCACGTTTCTTTTGACACGCCTGCCGCCAAACAATAGAAAACAACATCAGTACACAGATGCAATTTGTGCGTACTGATGTTCTAGTATACCCAAGATAGTGCTGCCAAAACACGGCAAGCGCGCTTCCCTATTTAATACGAACCTTCATCACGGCCTTTTTAAGCTTGGAGCCAGATTTCTCCAGCGTACAGCCTGGTTTGTGGGCATCAGATGGAGGTGTCACCAGAAAATCACCCGCGTGAAGGGTGACCCAAGTCTCTTCTCCAGGATTGGTATAAGCGCCAAAATCAGCGTCAGCATTAAACTCACCCTTAAGAACACACTGCTCAAGAGGGGCAACAGCGATGCTTTCGGTGCCAGAAATAACCACATGAATATCAGCGTAAATCTTATGAGCCTCATAGTCCTTCTCGCCAGGCAAAGCTGGCTCAAACTCCATGACGTTCACAAAAACGTTATCTCCATCAATTTCTGTTTTGCCCAAAGGTAGCTCGTCCAGATTGTGTGTTGCTAGAAACTCTGCAGCACAAGCCATATATTTCTGACCAAAGTCATTCTCAGATAAATTCTTAATTGACGAGAAAATCATGTGAACCTCCTACGTTCAGCTAAAGTACGCCGAAAAGATTATAGCTATCTCGTTTGCCATAAACTTCTATGGGTAGAATTAAGTAGTTACTGCATACAACTGCTACATAAGGAGAGACATGGCAGACGTAGATATTGATCGTGAGGCGCTTCGTAAAGAGATTGACGCTGCGCTACATGGCAAAAAGAAAGAGCCGCAACCACCAGCGGGCTTTGAACTTAATCAGCACTCAAGCGTGAAGCACGTTATTGGCGTTGTTTCTGGTAAGGGTGGCGTTGGCAAGTCTTTTGTCACCGGCATTCTTGCAACTAACCTTGCTCGCTCAGGTAAGCGCGTTGGTATTCTTGACGGTGATATTACCGGTCCTTCAATTCCTCGTATGTTTGGCATTTCTGACGAGCGCTCTTACGGCGTTGAAGAGCAGCTTATTCCTATCGAGGATGCGAACGGCATCAAGATCATGAGCGCCAATCTGGTGCTTCAGAACGAGACCGATCCTGTTCTCTGGAGAGGTCCTGTTGTTGCTGGCGCTATCCAGCAGTTCTACAGCCAGTGCAACTGGGGTGACCTTGATTACCTGCT
>CAUTGQ010000153.1:0-2767 GCA_963538075.1 uncultured Atopobiaceae bacterium | reverse complement strand
CACAGCTTAGTGGTAACGCCTGCTCCCGCCTTTGGCCTCTTGGTAATGCGAGACGTATCAACATCTCCATACAAAGAGAGTGCCAACGTACGTGGGATAGGTGTTGCGCTCATGGCGAGAAGATCTACGCCCTGCCCCTTTTTGCGGAGCGCTGTTCTTTGATCAACGCCAAAACGATGCTGCTCGTCAACGATAGCAAGGGTGAGCTGCTTAAATACCACACGGTCAGAAAGAAGCGCAGTGGTGCCAAAGACAACGGACAAGGAGCCGTCAGCTAGGCAAAGCTCAATCTGCTGCCTCTCCTCTTCTGAGGTAGAACCAGTAATAAGCGCCCACGTAATCCCAGCAAGCGAAAGCAAGGGACCAATCTTTTGAGCGTACTGTTGAGCAAGAACCGAAGTAGGAGCCATCACGGCAGCCTGAGTTGAAGAATCGGCTGCCGCAGCTAAGGCAACAGCGGCAACAGCAGTTTTACCAGTACCAACGTCACCCAAAAGCAAACGATTCATAATGCGCGGCGCAGCCATGTCAGCAAGAATCTCTTGAGCAGCGTTGTTCTGCTCGTCAGTTAACGCAAAAGGCAAAGCCTCAACCAGAGCCTTAACTTTAGGTCCATCTATAACGTGCTCAAAAGGCTTATGGCCTGCAAGCTCCAAGTTTCTTCTGGCCAGAAGGGCAAGCTGTAAGCTAAGAAGCTCATCAAAAGCAAGACGGCGGCGCGCCTGCTCAGCTGCGTCCAGGCTTGTTGGAAAATGAACCTCACGAAGCGCCGATGAAAGCGACATAAGGCGGTGCTTGGAGACAAGCTCTGAGGGCAGCCAATCACACACGCTTCCCGTGTCCGCCAGAGCCGCTGACATAATGCGACGCATCCATGCGGGGCTCACGCCCTCAGTAGCTGGGTGAACAGGAAGAATTGCTGCCTTTGAAGGAGCCTCTTTGGAGCGAGTCTCTTTGGGGCGAGCCTCGTCGCTTGCATCAGATTTTGCCGTGCTCAGAACTTCGTAGAACGGTGACTTCATCTGACGATAACCGTAGGCAAAAAGCACCTTGCCACTCAGTGCCACCTCGTCATCAACGTGAATCTGCTCAGCTATCCAAGGCTGCCTAAAGAACGAGGCCGTAAGCACGCCTGTATCATCCACAACCTCAATCTCTACAATGACCATCTTGGGGCGTGGGCGTTTTGTCTTTACCGAAGCAACGCGGCCGGTAATAGTAGCGTCCTCGCCTATCTGCGCAAAAGCAATCTGCACGCGATGGGAAAAATCGAGGTAGCGATGAGGCACGTTGAGCAAAAGGTCTCGAACACGCAGAATGCCGAGACGCTCAAGCGCCTCGGCACGATTTGCATTGACATACCTTAACCTGGTCACGCTATCAATAAGCGAGCAGGTATGAGCCACTCGCTCTGATGCGGGAGCGATGCTTACCTTAGACTCAGACATTTCCTACTCAATAGAGAAGATGACTGGATAGAGTGGCTGCTCGCCGCGCTGAGCGTCAACCTCAAGGTCTGGATAGGCGTCCTCAACTCTGCTGGCGAGAAGATCGAGCTGCTCGTCAGAGAAGTCCTCACCTGCAAGAATAGTGAGGTTGTCGCCCTCTTCCTCCTCTTGCATCTTAGCGATAAGGTCAAGCGTGACCTTCATGACATCAGAACCGACAACATCAATGGAGCCGCCCTGAATACCCATAACATCGCCATCGTGGATAGGAGTGCCGTCAGCTGCGGAAGAATCGCGGACTGCGGTAGTTACCTCACCATAACGAACGCCAGAGATTGCGTCGGTCATCTCTTCTACAAGCTCTTCAAATGGAACGCCATCTGCAACAACAAACATTGCAGCAAATGCCTGAAGAACTGACTTAGTTGGAATAACAGCAACCTTAACATCCTCACATGCGCTTGCAGCAGCCTCTGCTGCCATACGAATGTTGGAGTTATTTGGCATAACAATAACCTGGTCTGCATTGGCCTCTTCAATTGCAGCAAGAATATCTGCGGTTGAAGGGTTCATGGTTTGGCCACCAGAAACAACAACGTCAACACCAAGAGACTTCAAGATTGATTCAGCGCCAGAACCAGCAGTTACGGCAACAAAGCCAAGCTCTTTTCTAGGTGCGGCTGCAGCCTTCTTATCTTCAGCGATCTTCTCGGTACGCTCCTTAGCCTCAAGGTCCATGTTGTGAATGAAGACCTCAAAGATCTGGCCGTACTGAAGCATGTACTCAAGAACCTTGTTAGGAGTATTTGAGTGAACGTGAATCTTGTAGTCTGGGTTTGCGCCAACAAGAAGCTCGCAATCACCCATAGTTGCCAGGAAGTTCAGAGCTGCTTCCTCGTCAAAGTCTGGACTATCTGCCTTGAAGAGGAACTCGTTGCAGTAACGGTACTCAGAACCCTCCCAGTCATCGTTGAGCTCAATCTCAACCTTTGCGCTGGTAGCAGCCTTAGCGTCAGAAACAGAAACGGTGGTCTGGAAGTCAGTTGTTTCAGTCTTGCCGGTAACAGCGTTTACAAAGCCCTCAAGGAAAGTTGCAAAACCAAATGCACCGGAGTCAACAACACCATTCTCTTTGAGGACAGGAAGAAGCTCAGGAGTGCGGGCAACAGACTCATATGCCTCAACAACTAAAGCGTCCAAAACCTCAACTGGGGTGAGCTGAGACTTCTCAAGGGAGTCTGCCTTAGCAGAAACGTCCTTCAAAACGGTAAGAATAGTGCCCTCAACAGGCTTTCTAACAGCCTTAAAAGCAACTTCTT
>CAUTGQ010000152.1:0-2784 GCA_963538075.1 uncultured Atopobiaceae bacterium | reverse complement strand
CTGGATATTCCTGTTGGTGTCCTGCTGGTTGTTGTCATCGTTGCTCGATCGGCAGCAAGCGGAACAAATATCGGTACGTTTTTGAAATCGCTGCTTTCAAGCAGCAGTAAAGCCAAGGCATAAGCTTTGGGGAAATTGTGCCTTAGGCACAGACAAGGGAGGTTACCTATGCAAGAGATTACTCGTCGTGGTTTTATTGGTGCCGCTGGTATCACCGCAGTTAGCGCTGGCCTCGCTCTGGCAGGCTGCAATAATGGTGGTGGCGAGAAGAAAGAAGAGACCAAGAAGTCCGAGGGTGGTAAAGACGTCAAGGGTAAGACCGTAGCATTTATCCCTAAGGTCACCGGAAACGCATTCTTCGAGTCCGCAAACAAGGGCGCACAGGACAAGTCCAAGGAGTGGGGCTTCACCGTTGACTACATCGGCGACGCAACCGCTTCCGTTTCCGCTCAGGTTTCCGTCATCAACCAGGCAGTTGCTAATGGCGTAGACGCAATCAGCATCTCCACTGTTGATGCAAAGGGCGTTTCCGACGCACTGAAGAAGGCAACCGCTGCTGGTATCGTAGTTACCACTTGGGACTCCGACGCTAACCCAGAGGACCGTACCCTCATGGTTTCTCAGGGCACCCCAGAGATTCTTGGTCAGATGCTTGTTGACATGGGCGTTGCCGGCCTCAAGGAGCGCGGCAAGGATCCAGAGAAGGACGAGATTACCTACGTCTGGCACTACTCCCAGGCAACTGTTACCGACCAGAACTCCTGGCAGGTAGCTGCACAGAAGATCATCAAGGAGAAGTATCCTAAGTGGAAGAACGTCCACGAGAACTACTACTCCAACCAGGACGCAGAGCAGGCAATTACCATCGGTGAGGCAATCCTTGATGCTTACCCAGATATTGACCTGATCATCTGCAACGACTCCACCGCTCTTCCTGGCCAGCTCCAGGCTGCAGAGAACAAGGGCTACGACGAAAAGAAGATCACCATCACCGGTTTTGCTTCTCCACAGTCCATTAAGTCCTACTGTGAGCACGGCACCATCTACAACTGGGGCCTCTGGGATTGCGCAGTTCAGGGCGCTATGGGCTGCTACGTTGCAGCATTCCTCGCAGCTGGTAACGAGGTCAAGGTTGGCGACACCATCTCCATCCCAAGCATCGGCGATGTCAAGGTTGAGCCTAACGACTCCATCGCCGAGGGTGCAAAGACTGCCGAGAAGAACAACGGCGTTGTCCTGCTTCCTGAGCGTCTTGTCTTCACCAAGGAGAACATGAACAACTACTCCTTCTAATCAAGGCGTAAGTTCACGGCGTAAGTTTGCGGCTGGCGAGAAGACCGATCTTCTCGCCAGCTTATGAGGTAATTCAGCCGCAGAGAAGGGCGGTCCTCCCGGGGCGGTCGCCCAAAGAGGCGCGTCCAAGAAGCGCGTTCTCTTACGAGGCAGCTTCGCCGAAGAATCACACTTCCTCTGCGAGCTTTAAGGTTTTATTGAAAGGATTTTCATGGCAGATCTGGACGGATTGAAAGTAGCTAAGGATTATCACGTAGACACTCCTTTTGCTAACAATCAGGGATTTTATGTAAAGGGTGCAAACAACCTCGACTGGGGTATGCAGAAGCACCTCTCCAACATCTTTGATCCAAAGAGCGGCAACACTGTAATGTTCGCATTTGACCACGGTTACTTCATGGGTTCAACCGCTGGTCTTGAGCGTCTTGACCTGCTGCTTCCACAGCTTGCTCCTTACGTTGACTGCTTCATGGGCACCCGTGGCGCAATCAGGACCTGCGTTTCTCCTGAGGTCTCTAAGGGCATTGCTCTTCGCGTTTCTTCTGGTTCTTCTATGCTGCAGTCCGACCTCTCGCACGAGGTTGTTGCTGTTGACATCGAGGATGCTATCCGCATGAACGCAGACTGCATGGCTGTTCAGACCTTCATCGGTGCTGATGGCCAGCTTTCCAGCATTGATAACCTGAGCCAGGTCATTAACGCTGGATTCCGCTACAGCATTCCTACCCTCGGCGTTTGTGCTGTTGGTAAGGACATGGAGCGCACCGGTCGCTTCTTCAAGCTTGCAACCCGTATCATCGCTGAGATGGGCTGCCAGATTGTTAAGACTTACGACTGCGAGGACTTCGAGGAAGTCGTTGCAGCATGCCCAGTTCCAATTGTTGTCGCTGGTGGCAAGAAGCTTGCTGAGCGCGACGCTCTGCACCTTGCATACGATGTCATCCGCAAGGGTGCACGCGGCGTTGACATGGGCCGCAACATCTTCCAGAGCACCCATCCTCTGCAGATGGCTGAGGCTGTCCGCATGATCGTTCACGAGGGCGCAACCGACGCTCAGGCATGGGAGTTCTTCGAGGACGCAACCCACTAAGAGCGTGCACGGTGCGGCGCGGCGGGCGCGAAGTTGTCGCAGGTTCGACGGGTGCGAGCCCGCACGACCTCCGAGTGCGAAAGCGCTGCTCACACGCAACTCCCTCATGTGGCGAGAAACACACTGACCTTGAGCTGGTAATCTGTAAGGGTTACCAGCTTTTTTTTGCAGCGTGTTAACGTCGGCTTTAGACCTGGCGTACAAAAAAGCGCAGCTTTGATATGTCTCGCTGAAAAATCGACAGGTTTCTAATCAAGATAACCAGGCAGCTAGGCGGTTATACTGCCTGATATACATTTTTATGCATAAACTTCACTTAATATGCTTGAAAATGAATAGACTTATATAACAAATTTAACTATCGATAAATTCTGTATCTACGGAACACACCTAAGTCGGAT
>CAUTGQ010000151.1:0-2804 GCA_963538075.1 uncultured Atopobiaceae bacterium | reverse complement strand
AATGAATGATGCTTCTGTAGAAGAAAAGGCTCCATCTGCTCGTGCTGAGTTAAAGGTTATCTTGGACCACTTTGGCGCGTATAAAAAGGATTTTGTTTTGTCGGGGCTCTGCGTGTTTGCAGAGTCCCTACTCGAATTAGTGATTCCTGTACTCATGGCTCAAATTGTTGACCAGGGTATTTTGCAAGGCAACCTTCAGACTGTTTTTGTAAACGGCACCGTTATGGTTGTCTTTGCTCTTCTCGCCATGTTTGCTGGTATTGGTTATGCTCGCTACTCAGCAAAGGCAGCTATGGGACTAGGTGCCCAACTCAGACAAGATGAGTATCGCCGTATGGAAGAGTTTGCTTTCGCAAATCTTGATAAATACGATTCATCCTCTTTGGTCACACGACTGACGTCAGACGTCACCATTATTCAGAACGCCTTTGCAATGGGTACTCGTCCGTTTATGCGTGGACCAATTATGCTGGTCATGGGCTTGGTTATGGCATTTATTATGAGTCCAGAGCTGGCGGTAGTGTATTTTGCCGTGTTGCCTTTCTTGGCGATTGCACTTTTCTTTATCGTGAAGCGCGTTGGCCCTTTGTACCGCGTTATGCAAAGTGCAATGGATAAGCTTAACGAGGCTCTGCAGGAGGACTTTGCGGCCGTGCGCGCTATTAAGGCGTATGTCCGGGAAGGATATGTCTCTGATCGCTTTGAAAAAGTTAATACGCAGTACGCGCAGACTGCTACAAAGACCTTTGGCACTTCCGTTTTAAACCTGCCTATTTTCCAAGCATCAATGTATGTCACTAACGTGGCTATTCTTTGGTTTGGTGGCCAGATGATTATGGCTGGCAGACTGGGCGTTGGCGAGCTCACGGGCTTCATGAGTTACGTACTGCTTATCATGAACTCTCTTATGATGATTTCTGGCGTGTTCTTGCTTACTGCTCGCGCCATTACCAGTGTGCGTCGAATCGGAGAGATTCTTTCCGAAGAGCCTGCTATTGAGTCTCCAGAGCACGGTTTGACTGACGTTAAGAATGGTGCAGTACGCTTTGAAAACGTATCGTTCAAGTACAGCCAGAGCGCTGAAGAGGACGTCCTTGAAGACATTAATCTCTCGTTTGCGCCAGGCTCTACCGTTGGTATTCTTGGCGGCACCGGTTCCGGAAAAACTACCCTTATCCAGCTGATTGCGCGCTTGTACGATGCTACTGAAGGCACCGTATTTGTTGGCGAGAATGACGTCCGCTCCTACAATCTTGTTTCACTTCGTGATGCAGTATCTGTTGTCCTTCAGAAAAATGTGCTGTTCAGTGGTACCGTCCGCGACAACCTGCTCTGGGGAGATCCCAACGCTACTGATGAGGAGCTGCTTCACGCCTGCTCTATTGCATGTGTTGATGAGTTTCTTGACAGGATTGGTGGCTTGGACGGAGACCTTGGTCAGGGTGGCGTCAATGTTTCTGGTGGTCAGAAACAGCGCCTTTGTATTGCGCGTGCGCTTTTGAAGAAGCCAAAAATCATCATTTTTGATGACTCCACCAGCGCGGTTGATACAGCAACCGATGCAAAGATTCGTGCTGGTCTAGCTGAGCTTGCCGACATGACAAAGATCATCATTGCCCAGCGTGTGAACTCGGTTATGGACTCAGATCAGATTGTCGTTCTTGATAACGGTAGGGTCCATATGACTGGCACTCACACAGAACTTCTCGCCAAGAGCTCTATCTATAGAGAGCTGTATGAGTCACAGGTTGGTGGTAGTCAATCGGACATTGACGCTGCTGGTAAGGAGGTGTCACATGGCTAATCGCGCAGGAGGAGCACGTCCTCAAAACATCGGACATACCATTAGAGTGTTTGTCTCGTACTTAGGTCATGCCAAAAAGCGCCTTATGTTGGTGGCACTTCTTGTTTCTATCAGTGGTTTAGCAGCGCTCCTTGGTACCTACATGATTAAGCCTGTTGTTGCTGCAGTGGGCAGGGGAGACGTAAACGCATTTACCAACCTCATTGTATTTACAGCGGTTGTGTATGCAATTGGCGCTCTTACCAGTGTTGGTTACACGCAAATTATGGTTCGTGCTGCTCAGAGGATTGTTTTTGACATCAGGCGAGACCTTTTTGAGCACATTGAATCGCTGCCCCTAAGATTCTTTGACCAGCGTACCCGCGGCGATATCATGAGCTTCTTTACAAATGACGTGGATACAATCTCGGAAGCGCTCAACAACAGCTTTGCCAACCTTGTTCTGGCGTTTATTCAGATGGTTGGTACGCTCGTGCTGCTCATTGTACTTAACTGGCAGCTGACGCTCATCACTGTTCTCTTTGACGTTTTGATTGTGATTTATGCACGCTATGCAAGTAAGCGCTCTGCCAAGCATTACTCGGTGCAGCAAAAGAGCCTTGGTGTTCTTAACGGTTTTGCAGAAGAAACTATCTCTGGCCTTAAAGTGGTTAAAGTTTTTAACCACGAAGACGCCAACTTTGCTGATTTTCTAAAGGTCAATGAGGAGCTACGGCACTCTGGAACAAGTGCTCAGGGTTATGCGGCCACTATGGTTCCTATCACGGTTTCATTGACGTATATCAATTACGCTGTGGTCACTGTGGTTGGCGCACTGCTTGCGGTAAACGGACACGCGGACGTTGCAAGTCTTGCGTCCTACCTGGTCTTTGTTCGTCAGGCAGCCATGCCGTTCAACCAGTTCACACAGCTCTCCAACTTCCTGCTTACCGCTCTTGCCGGTGCCGAGCGCATCTTTGCGGTTATGGAAATGACTCCCGAGGTTGATGAAGGCAAGGTT
>CAUTGQ010000150.1:0-2835 GCA_963538075.1 uncultured Atopobiaceae bacterium | reverse complement strand
GAAGCTTTTTACCTGCAAGATCTTGCTTGGTTGACGTAGCATCTTTGCCGGAAAGAACCTTTAGTGCAGCATCAACAATCTGCTGTACCGGAGCAAGCTTTCCATCTCCGGTATAACCGCAGGCAAGGCGGCCTGACCCGGGCATAACCATCTGGATGCCGCGCTGACGCAGCAATTTCACGTTTGCCTGAGTGGCTGGATTTTCCCACATGTGCGTATTCATAGCGGGAGCCACAAGAACTGGCGTATGAGCAGCTAAAAGCGTTGCGCTTGCAGCGTTATCAGCAATACCATGAGCCATCTTAGCCATAATATTGGCGGTAGCTGGTACAACTACCATGCAATCTGCCCAGTCAGCAAGATCAACGTGGGCAACGTGAGACTCCACATTGTTGTAGAGCGAAAGCACCACCTCATGATGCGTAAGAGCCTCAAAGGTAGTCTTTCCAACAAACTGAGTTGCATCTTCTGTCATAACAATTCGAACGTCGCAGCCCGCTTTCTGAAGGCCTCTGAGCACTTCACAGGCTTTATATGCAGCAATGCCTCCGCACACCACAAGGCATACAGAGGGCTGAGCGGTTTTATCCAACATGGCGAGAAATTCCTTTATTCTTCAAACGCTGTAGAAGTAATAAGCATCCTATGGCAATAAGGGCATTCAGCAATCTCAGAGCTGTGCTGAAGATCATGGAATGAACTTGGCTGCAGCTTGACGCGGCAAACGCTAGGAACATTACCTACAAGGTGCTCAACTGCCAGGCCCTTAAAACGTTTACGTGCGGCTTCATAACGCTCAAGCGTATTCGCAGAAATCTGAGCTGCAAGTTCTTCTCGAGACTTAGAGAGCTCTACAATCTCTGCACGAAGTGCTGCAGAATCAATCTCAAGAGACTGAGAAAGGTTCTCACGCTCCTTCATGAGCTTTACCTGCAGGTCTTGAGCTGTCTGGTAAGCCTTCTTGCACTTCTCAAGTTCTTCTGCTTTTGCTGCAAGCTTAAAATCGCACTTCTCGATATTCTTTGCCAAAGAAGAAAGCTGCTGGTCAAAGTCTCTAAGAGCACGATGATTGGTGGCAGTTTCTACAGCAGCAGATACCTCTTCTGTCTTTTGGACATAGTGGGCACGCTGCTCATTGAGGTCAGAAATATCAATTTCTACGTCTTTTTTTACGCCAAGTACCTGCTTGAGCTGAGAAGCAATCTTTTTCTCTGCAAGTTGGGCGTTTTTAATCTTTTGAACCTGGGGCATTGAGGCCAAGTTGGATGCGAGTTTTAGCAGCTGCAAATCAATATCCTGGAGCTGCATCAGATTAACAGACTCACTCATAGGGCCTCCTCATATACGGTTACTCATCTAGTCTACCGTAAATAAGGACGTATCGGACGCAAAACATAACTAATGCAGAGATTAGTATGTGAAAAATTTATCCAACAATCTGCAGCAACGTTGCACAGAAGGCATCGAGGTCGGCCTCAGAAACGCGCTCGTCAAAGGTAATGCGCAGGCTGCCCAGAGCTTCGTTTCTAGAGATTCCCATTGCTGAGAGAACGTGACTAGCGTCAAGAGACCCTGAAGAGCACGCAGAGCCAGCCGAGACTTCAAATCCCGCCTGATCAAGCTTTAGGATAAGCGTCTCAGAGTCCATTGAAGGAACCATAATGCTGACCGTACCAGGCATATGATCCTTGCCAGCGTAAGCCTCTGTAGTCGGCTTAATCTTGGGAGAAGCACAAAGAGTCTCATACACCTTATTAGCGCGCGCAGAAACGCTCTCCTGCGTTTGTGTAAGGTTCTCCAGGCACCACTGAGCTGCAGCAGCAAAAGCTAGTGCGCTTCGAACGTCCTGGGTACCATGACGCCTACCAGACTCCTGACCCCCGCCGTAACTCTGCGCTTTAAACGGAACCTTGGAGCGCATAAGCACCGCAGCAATACCAAGAGGTCCACCAATTTTATGGGCAGCAATGGTCAGGGCGTCTACGTCTGACACCTCAAGAGGAATGCGACCAAACGCTTGAACCGCGTCAGTGTGAAAAAGCGCACCAACCTTATGAGCTTCACGCGCAAGGTCTGCAACTGGCTGAATAACGCCCGTCTCATTATTGGCATACATAACGGAAACAAGTGCTACCGACTGGTCTAAAAGACTCTCAAGGGCAGAAGTCTCAATCTTTCCCTGACGGTTAGGCTGAGCAATTTTTACCTCAAAGCCCTTCTCGCGAAGAACAGGGGCCAGATCCAAAATAGAATCGTGTTCAATTGCCGAGAAAACCACCGTGTTGCGCTTGTGGTCTTTGTTGCGAATACCTTCTGCCATTCCAAGAACAGAAAGGTTATTGCCCTCAGTTCCGCCAGAGCAAAAGACCACGTCAGGAGCCCTAAACTTACCACCCACCGCACGCGCGATAACACCACGAGCACCATCAAGTTCTCGCGCCGCTTGACGTCCCAGCGAGTGCAAAGAGTTTGGGTTCACCCCAGCAATGGGTGAAGTCTCATAGGTTTTCTCGGCATCAAGTGCCTCTTGGCGCATTGGTGCTGAAGCTGCATAGTCTAGGTAAACGTAATCCATAACGTGTTTCTGCTGATTCAATCTTAATGATCTGGCGTAACTAATGCATGAGAGTGCAGTCTAGCCCTGAACCGTAAGAGCGGACTCACCGGCAGAGCGGATTGCCTCGATGGTTGCACCGCGGTCTTCCTGGCCAAATACAGCACTACCTGCAACAAGCATATCAGCGCCAGCAGCTACAACATCAGCTGCGTTAGCTGCACTGATACCACCATCAACCTCAATCAGAGGGTTAACGTTGTGCTTACGGCAGAGCTCTT
>CAUTGQ010000149.1:0-2848 GCA_963538075.1 uncultured Atopobiaceae bacterium | reverse complement strand
TACCAGCAGAGGATCTTCCTTACACCGAGTGCCTGAAGGACACCATTGCACGCGCATGGCCTTACTTTGAACAGGAGATTAAGCCACAGCTTGAGGCAGGTAAGCGTGTTCTTATTGCTGCACACGGCAACAGCCTTCGCGCTCTTGTTATGCAGTTTGAGCACCTCACTCCAGAAGAGATTCTTGAGGTTAACATTCCAACTGGCATTCCTTGCGCATACACCTTTGACAAGGATTGGAACATTGTAGACAAGCACTATATTGGCGATCCAGCTGTCATCGAGGCAAAGATTAACGCTGTTGCTAACCAGGGCAAAGCTAAATAAACAGCTTGCTAACACGCAATATTGCTAAGCAGAACGGGGTGGTTTAAAACCGCCCCGTTTTTCTAATTTAAATTGAACAAATCGTTGCTTATATTTTTCTATTCAAATCATCAATAGAATCCTGTAAGCCATCAAGTTTCTTAAGATAGCGAGAAAGCCAAATAAAGGCCTTTCGTCCACAGAAAAACATGATAGATAAGATTAGAAAAAGAACAATAAGAATTATTATCTCTGGTGCTCCCATAAATTCATGCTCCTAAATGCTTAAAAGCCCACTATTGAGGTAATAAATTCATGTCCAGAAATATTACTCCACAGGGCATTTAATGTATAAATAAAGAAATTGTTAGAACCTAGAAATTTCATTTTTAGATAGTAGATATGTTCTACTGGCAATAAAAGAACTAGTCATCTTCATCACCTCTTTTAGTTATTTATACCACTAATTAATTCAAATAAAAAGAAAGAACAGTCTATAAAATGAGATTCTCTATAAACAAAAACATATTAAAAACTCAAAGAATGCGCTTACAGCCATAAAACCTACTTTGAATAGTGTTACGATGTACCGCCGAGAAAAGAAGGGATTAAATGTTTAAAAGAGAGCTCAACGCAAAACTTGTTCTTTCTGTAATTGCAACAGGAATTATGTCCTTCTCGGGAGTTGTCGTAGAAACTGCCATGAACGTGACGTTTCCAACGTTGATGGAGGAATTCTCTATTGGCACCTCAACGGTACAATGGATGACCACCTCGTACCTTTTGATTCTTGCCATTATCATGCCTATGTCGTCGTATTTAAATAGACGATTCAAGACAAAAAGTATCTTTACCGTAGCCATGATCTTCTACATCAGCGGCATTCTTTGTGGATTTGCTGCTCCAACGTTTATGCTATTGCTGCTTGGCCGCATTTTAGAAGGCATTGGCACCGGTCTGGCACTGCCTTTGATGTTCAACATCATCACCGAGCAAGCCCCACTTAAAAACATGGGTGTCATGATGGGCATTGGCATGCTAGTTACCGCCGTTGCACCTGCAGTAGGACCTTCAGCTGGTGGCTGGATTGCAGAGCATCTTGGCTGGAGAATGATTTTTGCGGGTCTTCTCCCCTTCTTGATTGTGGCATTTGTACTGGGAATTAGTTCAATTCAACAGAGCCATGAGACTGAAGTGATTTCTTTTGATGTCTTTGGCTGGCTGCTGCTTACCGTAAGTTTTATTGCACTCATCTTTGTTATTGACGAGTCCAGCGCGTTTGGCCTGCTTAGCATTCCTGTTTTGCTCGCAATTATGATTTTTGTGGGCTCACTTACGCTCTTTGTACATCACGAAAACTCCTTTAAACATCAGGAGCTCTCTGATAAATCTCCAAAGATCCCCATCATTAACCTTGAGGTATTTGGCGAGAAGGGCTTTGTGCTCTCGCTCTTTGCTATTGTTGCTCTGCAATTTATTATTCTTGGTCAGTCGTATCTTCTGCCTAACTTCTCCCAGCTAGTACTAGGTGCAGGCGCTACCGCAGCAGGAGCTCAGATGCTTCCAGGATGTGCTATTGGCGCAATTATGGCACCAATTTCTGGTCAGATTTTAGACAAGCTAGGAGCTAAAAAGCCTATTGTTACAGGCATTCTTTGCTGCCTAACCAGCATGCTCCTTTTGCTGCTCTTTGTTCACGTGCTTACCGTAGAAATGATTACATATATTTTTGCTGTTTTTGCCATTGGTCAGGCGCTTCAGATGGGAAACAATTTTACGGTAGCCTTGGGACATCTTCCAGAAGACCGTAAAGCAGATGGAAATGCTGTTATTAATACAATGCAGCAGCTCTTTGGTGCTATGGGAACCAGCGTTATTTCTGGTGTTGTAGCGGCTTCTCAGCTTAGGGCCACAGACTTTGCTTCGAGCACTCTTGCAGGGGCTCAGAATGCACTCTTTGTGCTTGTGTGCGTAGCTTGCATTCCTCTTGTTACCATGGGAATCGTACTCTTTATACTGCCTAAGATGACAAAATAAAGCGCTACGGCGGTATTTAAAAAGCAAATTAAAAAGCTAGGTATCCAAAAGAAGGATATCTAGCTTTTAATTTAGACAATCGAATAATCAAGCTACGACACAACAGCTGATAATTTCAATCCAATAAACACAGCAACCAGGCACGTTATGACATTAACTGCAATGTTCACACCTGCAGCAGCCCAATTACCTGCTTGAATAAAGGTCAACGTTTCATTTGAGAAGGTCGAGAAGGTCGAAAGTCCTCCGCAAAGGCCCACAGCTAAGAATAGCTTGACCTGTGGCTGAAGTGGACTTGCAAGATCAAGCCCCGTCACAAAACCAATAATCAAACCTGCAACAACATTTGCAGCAAACGTACCAACTGGCAGGTTAGGAATCCACTGTTTAAAGAGGACGCCCAACTGCCAGCGACCTAAACTACCCAGCGCTCCACCAAGAGCCACAGCTAACGCTTCAAACATAAAATGCCCCTACTCCAGCTCACGCGAGCCCGTATACAGCTG
>CAUTGQ010000148.1:0-2868 GCA_963538075.1 uncultured Atopobiaceae bacterium | reverse complement strand
CATATTGAAAGAGTGGAACATCTCAACCATAGAAAGCGTCAAGAACGCCATGGTCATACCCTCAACGCCAGCCTCTGGGTTAGTAATAACCTGAGAGATATCAAAGGTTCCATACTCAAAGTAGTGGCCAATAAAATAGCTGGCAAGGGTGAGAAGAGCAATGATAGAGCCCTGAACAAGGCAGTCAAAGCCAACGCCACCCGCAAAGATTCCGTCCTTAGGATTACGAGGCTTGCGCTTCATAATGCCTGGTTCAGCCTTCTCGGTAGCCATAGCAAGCGCAGGCAGAGAGTCAGTAATCAGGTTAATCCACAGAAGGTGGGTAGGCTGAAGGATAGTAAAGCCAACCAGGGACGCAATAAAGACGGAAATTACCTCAGCAAGGTTGGAGCTCAAGAGGAACTGGATGCACTTACGAATGTTGTCGTAGATGCGTCTTCCCTCTTCGCAGGCGCTAATGATGGTGGCAAAGTTATCGTCTGCCAGAACCATATCTGCAACACCCTTGGTAACGTCGGTACCAGTAATGCCCATACCAATACCAATATCAGCGCGCTTAATGGAAGGCGCATCGTTAACGCCGTCGCCCGTCATGGCTGTAACCATGCCCTTTTTGCGCCAGGTATCAACAATGCGAACCTTGTGCTCAGGCTGAACGCGTGCATAAACGCCAAGAGTCTCAATACGCTGCTCAAACTCTTCATCAGAAATCTTATCAAGCTGTGCGCCGGTAATAGCCTGAGAGCGATTAGTGATAATACCCAGCTCAATTGCAATAGCAACTGCAGTATCTATGTGGTCACCCGTAATCATAACGGTACGCATTCCAGCGCTATGCGCCTCAGCAACAGCACCCTTAACCTCAGGACGAACTGGATCAATCATGCCAGAAAGTCCCACAAAGACCATGTCGTGCTCAAGGTTAGCTGGGTCATAGCTCTCTGGAGCTTCTGTTCCCCAATCGCGACGAGCAGATGCCATAACACGAAGAGCCTGGTCAGCCATAGACTTGTTCTGAGCCAAAATCTCAGAGCGAGCCTCATCGGTGAGGTCAATAATGCCATCGCTTGTCATAATCTTGTTGCAGCGAGCAAGCACCTCATCAGGTGCACCTTTGGTGTGCTGTACAACTTTGCCAGAGCGAGTACGCACCACAACAGACATCATCTTACGAGAAGAATCAAAGGGTGCCTCACCAATACGAGGGCGAGAAGAAGCTAAATCACTTGTGGTGTATCCAAGTTTTGCAGCGTCTGCAACAAGAGCAGCTTCGGTTGGCTCGCCCTTTGCAACCTGCTCCGCATCGTCCCAGGTAGCGTCTGAACACAGTGCCATGGTACGTACATGTGCATCAAGATTTTCTGTCTCATGACGAACAACAGTCATCTTGTTTTGGGTCAGAGTACCGGTCTTATCAGAGCAGATAACCTGAGTACAACCAAGGGTCTCAACTGCAGTAAGACGGCGGACAATAGCGTGGCGCTCGCTCATTCTAGTAACGCCCATAGAAAGAACGATGGTAACAACAGCAACAAGACCCTCTGGAATTGCAGCTACTGCAAGAGATACTGCAACCATAAACGTGCTTAGGACAAGGTCAAAATTGCCAAGCATCTCGGCACCGTGCTTAATAAAGCCTGTTGCAAAAACAAGCAGTGAGATGACAACAACAAGAATGGTAAGTGTATGTGAAAGCTTATCAAGCGCAATCTGAAGTGGAGTCTGCCCCTCTTCTGCCTGAGAAATTGCATCTGCAATCTTGCCCATCTCGGTGTCCATGCCTGTTGCAACAACAACTGCACGACCGCGTCCATAGACCACAATAGATCCGGAGTAGCACATATTCTTTCGGTCACCCAAAGGAATGTCATCGGTGTCTTCAGCAAGACTGAGGGTCTCAGCGTGTTTCTCGACAGGAACTGATTCGCCCGTGAGCGCAGACTCCTCTACCTTCATAGAAGCGCTCTCAAGAATGCGGCAATCAGCTGGGACAGAGTCACCCGCCTCAAGCAGAATAATATCGCCCACAACAAGCTCGGTTGAAGCAACCGTCTCAAGACGACCGTCTCTGATAACCTTGCTCTGAGCTGCACTCATCTCTTGCAGAGCGGCAAGAGCTTCTTCGGCTTTGCCCTCCTGGACAACACCAAGAACGGAATTGATGACAACAACAAACAGAATAATGACAACGTCTGCAATTCCGCCTTCTCCGGTATAAATGCCCTCAGCAGCAGAAATAGCAGCAGCAACAAGAAGCATGATGACCATAGGGTCAGCCATCTGTGCAAAAAACCTTTTAATGATTGATTCTTTTGGAGCCTCTTTAAGCTTATTGAGACCATGAGCCTCAAGACGTGAAGCTGCTTCTGCATCAGACAGACCAACTTCAGCATCAGTTTTTTGCGCACTGATAACATCAGCCGCACTTGAAAGATACTCTTTCAAAGTTCCTCCTGGGTTTCTACCTGACAGATTGATGCCCGATCATAATTCCCCAGGAGAGGGGCAAGGGCTCACCAAGGTTGCCGTGTCAGGACCTTACAACGTCCTATCATAGGACCTTACAATGCCCTATCATTTTACCGTATTCTCCCTTTTTTCAAACCTCATAAATATTTCTTAAAACTCCTGTTATGTGGCAAATAATTGTTATCCAAGGGGTACAATAAGCGCAGAACATAACAACATAAGCCAAACGTTAGTTTTGGCAAGGAGGCAGCTATGAAAATCCTGTTTTATGGTGCTCAAAGTTACGACAAGGATTCTTTCAACCTTGAGCTTCCAAAGTATCCAGACATCTCAATCGACTACATCGAGTCAAACCTTACGCCTATGACCGCGGGCTTTGCCAAGGGTTATGACGCTGTC
>CAUTGQ010000147.1:0-2928 GCA_963538075.1 uncultured Atopobiaceae bacterium | reverse complement strand
CTTCTTCCTCGCACACAGCAGGAGCCTTGCGCATTGCCCTGGTTGCACGCTCGCTTGCACCAAAGCAGCTGGAGCGCGTTGAGTTTTGGCTCTACAACTCCTTCTCTCATACCCACCTTGGTCACGGCACCGATTACGCTCTGATTGCAGGCATCTTAGGCCTTGCTCCAGACGATACACGTGTCCGTGAAGCACTTACCCTGGCAGAAGAAGCCCACCTCAACTACAGCGTTATTGAAAAGGGCGACGACGAGACTCTGCACCCAAACACCGTAGAAATTCACCTCTACGGCGCAGATAACGTCCACGTCTCTGTTATGGGCGAGTCCGTAGGTGGCGGCCGTATTCGCATCTCTGGTGTTAACGGCGTGCGCATCCGCATGTCTGGTGATATGCCTACCATTTTTGTTTCACATCGCGATAAACCCGGCGTTCTTGCAGCTCTCACTACTATTTTGGCTACACAAAACATCAATGTTGCAACTATGCGCACCTTCCGCTCAGAGCGTGGCGGCTTTGCCCACACTGTCTTTGAGATTGACGAGCCTATTGAGCAGAAAGTCCTAGACCTCTTCCAGTTGGCACCTCACGTTTCGTATGCCGCTCAGGTTTCCATTCCAGGAGCAGCTCCACAGGTCACAAACGACGTGCTTTCAGGAGCCTTTGACAACGGCGCAGATCTTCTCGCCAGGTGCTCCAAGACGGGAGCCTCCATTGGCCAGATTATGCGCCAGCGCGAGAAGGACCTGCGACCAGATGCCGACGTAGACGCTGAGATGGCTCACGTTCTTGAGATTATGCGCGATGAGGTTCACGACACTATCAAGACGCCTCGTCAGTCCATTGGTGGTCTGCTCAACGGCCAGGCCAAGACCGTAGCAAACACCCCTGCTGCAATCTCAAGTGCGCTTATGGGCACCACGCAAACACGAGCTGTTGCGTACGCTATGGCCGTGCTTGAGCGTTCAGCAACCATGGGTGTTATTGTTGCCGCTCCTACTGCAGGCGCTTCTGGCGTTGTACCAGGATCGCTTATCTCGGTAGCAGAAGAGATTGGTGCCACCGACGAGCAAGTTATTTCTGCGCTTTGGAATGCAAGCGCTATTGGAGCCATTCTAACCACCAACGCAAGTGTTTCTGGCGCTGAGGGCGGCTGCCAGGCAGAGGTTGGATCTGCTGCTGCCATGAGCGCATCTGCACTGACCGAGCTCTTGGGCGGCACTCCTCAACAGTGCTTGGACGCTGCTTCTATTGCCATCTCTAACCTTCTAGGACTCGTCTGTGACCCGGTCAGAGGACTGGTTGAGTATCCTTGCCAGGATAGAAATGCTATTGGTGTAGCTGCTGCCGTAAGCTCTTCTCAGCTTGCTCTTGCGGGCGTTGGTAACCCAATTCCGTTTGATGAGGTTGCACACGCTATGGCAGAAGTTGGCGCCGCGCTTCCTGTTTCTCTCAGAGAAACAGCTAAAGGCGGTCTTGCCGCAACTCCAAGCGCTCCTACCGCATGCGCAAGTTGTACCGGCTGTGCCCCTCTTGACCAGGCGCTTATTGATGCAGAACGCATGCTCAGCTCAAATACTAGAGACGTTCCTTGCGCTTAGAGATGCGTTTTGTATAATATTTTTTGCTGCAAACAGAATTTCTTGAAATTATTGCTTGCATCTCTGACGAGTCTCCTTTATAGTTATTTCTCGCGCTGATGCGCACGGATGACATCTTGGGATATCGTCTAGTGGTAGGACAGCGGATTCTGGTTCCGTCAACGGGAGTTCGACTCTCTCTATCCCAGCCATGTCCTCCCAGTCATACATGGCCCGTTCGTCTAGCGGTTCAGGACGCCGCCCTCTCAAGGCGGAGATCACCAGTTCGAATCTGGTACGGGCTACCAAATGTTCAAGGACTTCTTCGGAAGTCCTTTTTGTTTATCTCAACGCCACTTTTGCTTCTATCGTAAAATAAACCAGTCTGTTTGAAATTTCCGCCGCACCCAACTGTGTGGCCAAGAAGTATAAGAATTTTTACTAACACCTTGATTGGATCAGGATGTGGCTTGAGTTCTTCAAAAGTGCAGTTGTAATTGTTGCCCTGCTCTATGTGCCAGGCGTCATTTTGCTACACGCCTCCGGTATGCCTAAGCCTTGGGCTCTTGTTACTGCTCCTTTAGTAAGCTGCGCACTCTACTTTATTGAGGGAGAAATCTTTAGCGCACTGAACATCCCTGTTCCCTTAGCCGTGATGGTTCTTGTCCCCTTGCTTGTTGCAATCCTGGTCAATGGCTACGTTTTTTATGTTGCTCCCAAACACAAAGAAGACCGCAGGGACGAGAAACCCAACAAATCCAAAGCAATACGCACTGTCAAGCAATCAACTAGCCCTGTACCAGCATTTATTTGTGAAGCACTCCCCTTCTGGATGCCTCTTCTGTACGTTGCAGTTGGTCTTCTTACCGTAGGGCTTCTCTTCTTACCTACCCTGCCCTCTGCCAGCTCTTTTGTTCAGGGTTGGGATATTGTGCATCACTTAGATGTCACACAAGCAATGATTGAGTCTCAAAAATACTCATCCATTCACTATGACTTCTACAGCACCGTAGAAGCTTCAATTACCCCTTGGGAGCCGGGTACTTCAGGATTTTATCCTTCTGGCTGGAACATCATTGTTGCTTTAACAACACAGCTTGTTTCTACAACCGTTCCTATTGCCGGTAATGCGCTCAATTTTGTAAGTGCTGCGATTGTCTTTCCACTCTCAATCTGCTCGGTTATTGCAAAAGTTCTTCCTAAGCATCGCATTGCGCTTGTGAGCGGCGCTTTTGTTTGCCTAGCATTTTTTGTTTTCCCTTGGTCGCTTTTAATCTACGGACCAATTTTCCCTAACACAGTGGCCTTCTGCGTAATGCCTTCTATTTGGTGGGTTTTTATGCAGATG
>CAUTGQ010000146.1:0-2977 GCA_963538075.1 uncultured Atopobiaceae bacterium | reverse complement strand
AAATACAATTTTCTTCATGAGCAGACCTCTCCGTGAATGCTGCGTGGATATAAAATCATGCACGAGCAAACTCGCCCGTACATGATTTGTGTACCCAAATGTTAGTTCTATAGTCGTATTTAGCGACGGCCAGACGTATTTAACAGAATTCCAAGTTGCACTTAACAGGATCACAAGTCGTTCTTAACAAAAGGCCGAGAAATTCGTGCAGCTTTCAAGCGCTTTTACCACCTGCTCAAGACCTGAAAGATCTTCCTGAGTAAATCGCGCCACGTTAGGGCTATCAATGTCCAGCACGCCAACTACCTGGCCATCCTTGAAGATAGGAACAACTACCTCGGAGTTGGATGCGGAGTCGCACGCGATGTGCCCAGGGAACTGGTGCACGTTCTCTACCAGCTGACTTGTCTTCGTTGCCGCGGCTGTACCGCACACTCCCCGACCAAAGGGAATGCGCACGCAGGCAACTTTGCCCTGGAACGGTCCCAGGCGTAGCTCGGGAGCGCTCGGATTCTGGGCGCTCGGACCCGCACCCGGCTCCGAGCCCGCATCCAGCCCCGCGCCCGTCACCGTCGCGAGATCTACCAAGTAGAACCCCACCCAGTTGATGTCGTCGAGAGCGTCCCATAGAAGAGCAGCAGCGTTGGACAACACCGGTAGCCAGTGAGCATCAATCTCGGCAAGCGAGACAATCTGTTTTGCAAGCAAACCGTAATCAGTCATATCTACTTCTCTGGCAGAATCTCAATCCAGCAGCCATCAGGGTCTGCGATAAAGTAGAGACCCATCTTTGGATTCTCTTTAACAATACAGCCCATCTCCTCGTGAAGCGCGTGGAACGCATCAAAATCGTCAACGCGGAACGCAATGTGAGTGTCTTTTCCGCCGTTATCGTAGGGGTCTACCCAACCGCGGTTCCACGTGAGCTCCAGCTCAAAAGGAGACCAGTCATTTACCAAAAACGTGTTAGTCCAAGAGCCGTCTTCTGGTCCCTTAACGCGGTCAACACGGAATCCCAGAGCCTTCTTGTAGAACTCGACGGTTTTCTCGTTATCCAAAACGTGGGTGCAGCGATGAACAAATCGTGCCTGCATCAATCCTCCTTTGTTGTACACGCCCAGTTGCGCGGTCGTACCCGATCGCGCCCGTAGGCGTCGCTCCTAGTTGAGCTCCTGCTCAAGCTGGTCGACAAGCTCGCCGAAGTACTTGAGTGCAGCGTTTACGGGGTCTGGAGTGGCCATGTCAACGCCAGCGCCGCGGAGCAGCTCGATTGGAGTCTTGGAGCAGCCGCCGGACAGGTAGCCAATGTAGTCCTTGACCGCAGGCTCACCCTCAGAAAGGATGCGCTGAGACAGGGCAATAGCTGCCGAGAAACCAATGCAGTACTGGTAGACGTAGAAGTTGTAGTAGAAGTGAGGGATGCGCGACCACTCCAGCTTGATCTCTTCATCCAGCTCAATGCCAGGTCCAAAGTACTCTGCGCAAAGATTGCCGTAGCGCTCGGAGAGAACCTCGGCGTTCAGAGCCACGCCGTCAGCGTTCATCTGGCTGATGTCGCGCTCAAACTCGGCAAACATACACTGACGATAAATGGTGCCACGGAAGCCCTCAAGGAAGTGGTTGAGGATGTACGCGTGGCGAGCGGGATCGGTCTCGTGCTCAAGCAGGTAGTGCGAAAGCAGCGCCTCGTTGCAGGTAGATGCAACCTCTGCAACAAAGATGGAGTAATCGGAGTAGGTAATCTCCTGGTTGTGGGACGAGAAGTACGTGTGCAGAGAATGGCCCATCTCGTGGATAAGGGTGTAAACGTCGTCAAGACCGCCCTGGAAGTTGAGGAGCATGACAGGATTCATACCCTTGCCACCTGCGGAATAAGCACCGGAACGCTTACCTGGGGTTTCGTACACGTCAACCCAACGGCTTTCCAGACCCTTCTTGACCAGGCTGACGTACTCCTCGCCCATAGGTGCCAGCGCCTTAACAATAAGGTCGCAAGCCTCCTCGTAGGTAAACTTCATGTCAACATCATCAACAAGAGGAGTGTAGACGTCCCAGAAGTGCAGCTCATCCAAGCCCATGACGCGCTTGCGCAGGTCAACGTACTTGTAGAACGCTGGGAAGTTCTGGTGAACAGCGTCAATCAGATTGTTATAGACCTCAACAGGAATCTCGTTCTCTGCAAGAGCAGCCTCAAGGGAGCTTGCATACTTTCTAGATGACGAGAAGAACTGCAGGTTCTTGACCTGGCTGGTCAGAATTGCAGCGGAGGTGTTACGGAACTCGCCAAAGCGGCTGTAAAGTTGCTTGAATGCAGACTCGCGCAGGACGCGGTCAGCATCCATCAGCAGAGGAACAAATGAGCCGCTGGTCAGCTTATGAGTCTTGCCCTCAGAGTCAACAGCGTCGTCAAAGGTAAGATCTGCATCATCAAACATGGAGAAGATATTGGTTGGCTGAACAGCAAGCTCTTCAGCACGTGCCAGCAATGCCTCTTCCTCAGCAGAAAGGGTGTGCTCGCGCTGGTTCAAGATCTTGTTGAGCTTGCGGCGATAGAACTCAAGTGCTGGAACCTCTGCATAGAACTTCTCGACAGATTCTTCTGGAATGGCTAGAAGCTCTGCGGCAAACCAAGAAGTTGCCTCGCCAACCTGCGTATATACGCTGGTAGCGTTTGCGACGTATGCCTGGTACTTGGCTACGCGAGTATCCTCATCACTCTTGCGCTCAGCGTAGTTGATAATCTTGTAGAGCAGAAGGTTCATCTGGTCCTCAAGCTGCAGGAACTCCAGAAGAGCCTGAGCAGAGGTAGAAATCTTGCCCTTGAACGCAAGCAGCTTTGGACAGTAAGCCTTGAGCTCCTCGAGCCCAGCCTCAAATGCCTCATCACTAGAGAACATTGAGGACAGGTCCCACTTATATTTGCTGTCAATTTCTTCGCGAGACTCGTATGCCATGAGCCTTCCTTTCTTGACCGGGT
>CAUTGQ010000145.1:0-2997 GCA_963538075.1 uncultured Atopobiaceae bacterium | reverse complement strand
CTTACCAACAACGTGCATTTGAGCTGGCCAGAAACGCTTTCTCATGGCAGCAGCCTCTGGACTGTCATCGCCATAGCCAACAGCAGTGTAGTAGTTGAGAAGAGCGTCAAACCAGACGTAGGTTACGTGAGACTCATCAAAAGGAACAGGAACGCCCCAGTCAAAGCTAGTACGGGATACAGAAATATCCTGAAGGCCAGACTCAACAAAGCTGCGAACCTCGTTTGCGCGGAAATCTGGCTCAATAAAATCTGGGTGCTCAGCATACAGCTCAAGCAGCTTGTCCTGGAATGCGGAAAGCTTGAAGAACCAAGACTCCTCAGAAACACGCTCAAGCTCACGGTGGCAATCTGGGCAAAGGTGTGCACCCTTGCAACCAGCCTCTTCGTCTGCTTTTTCTACCTGGGTCTCGGTGAAGAAGGTCTCCTCGTGGATGCAATACCAACCATCGTAAGATCCCTTATAGATGAAGCCGGCCTCACGCATGCGCTCCCACAGGTACTGGACAGCTTTTACGTGGCGCTCATCGGTAGTACGGATAAAGTCGTCATATGAGATGTTGAGCTCTTCATAGAGTCCCTTGAAGAAAGGAACCTGCGAGTCACACCATGCCTGTGGAGACAGTCCGTGATCAGCTGCAGCAAGAGCGACCTTCTCGCCATGCTCGTCCATACCGGTAAGGAAGAAGACGTCGTAGCCGGCAGCGCGTCTAAAGCGAGCCTGGATATCGCAAAGCAAGGTGCAGTACGCAGTTCCCAGGTGTGGCTTTGCGTTGACGTAATAAATTGGGGTGGTAATAAAGTATGACGGCTTGGCCTCGGGCATAATGACTCCCTTTGTGTAAGTTGCAATAACTTATCCAGTATAGAGCAAATGCTGGGCGTTCTTTGTGTTGGTATGGTGATTATGCCTCGTGAGCAAGAATTGCCTGGTATGCCTCATCGCGCGCAATACCAAACTTCTGAGCAAGCTCCTTGGCCAGCGCTGATTTTCTGGTACCAGCTGCAAGGCCAGCCTCTATTGCATCTTCAAGCGAGAGCTGAGACTCGCCCGCTACCTGCGACGATGTAGCGGCAAGCTCTTCTTCTGTGGGAGCTGCTATAACCAAAACACACTCGCCTTTGAGGTTCTCTTTTGCAGCAAGAGTCTCAGCAAGGCAAGGCGCCACATCGCGCACCACTTCTTCGTGCAGCTTAGTAAGCTCTCTGACAAGAGCCACTTGCCTGGTTGGAAACACCTCGGCTATGGCCTCGACCGTTGTAAGCACCCTAAACGGAGATTCGTACAGCACAATAGTGCCCGGAATTGTTGCAAGCTGTTGCAAGCGCTGAACAATCTGCCCGTGTTTTCTGGGCAAGAATCCTTCAAAGAAGAAATGATCACCTGCCAGCCCTGATGCAACAAGCGCGCAGGTCACCGCAGAAGGTCCCGGAATAACCTCCGTAGCAAGGCCTTCTGAAAGCGCCGCATCAACCAAATGCTGACCCGGATCAGAGATGCCTGGCATGCCTGCATCAGATACAAATGCAACACGCTGACCAGCGCGAAGTCTCTCAAGCGTTGGCTCAATTTGCGACTCAATAATGTTTTGATCACAGCGCTGCAGCGGCACGTGAATATCAAATGCCGAGAGGAGCTTTGAGGTCACACGCGTGTCCTCACATAAAATGACATCTGCTGCTGCAAGCGTTTCTTTAACGCGCGGTGACGCATCCGAAAGGTTACCAATAGGCGTGCCCACAATAGACAGTTTACCTGCTAAAAGAGTAGATTCTGTCATTACTCGAGCATTCCCCTCTCAAACGTTGCAAGCGCAACGCGTGCGTCCCATGCAGCCAAAAATGCGGAGGTCTTCCAGGTCTGGAAGAACCATGCAGGACACGTATTGTACACTTTGAGCTGGCCGGAAGTGTAAATGCGCTCAAGTGCAATTCTTCCCTCTGCCGTCATAGCGCCGTCAATACTTGGCAGTGACGCTGACCACTTACCCACCATGACCGGCAGACCGCCTGAAGCAGAAGTCTTCAAATACGCTTCGTTTTTGTCAATAAGCTGCTGTACACCGCGAGGACCTGAGCAATCAATTCCCTCGCAGGGTTTATCAAGGTGAGCGTCAAGCCAAACGTTTTGATAGGCCTGCTGGCTCATAAAACGCCTAAATCCCTGAGGCCAGCCACCATCTGGAAGAATGACCACAGGCTCTTCTCCTGCCACAGATCTAATGGTCTCATAAGCGCGGCGATAATAATTTCTCAGTGAGTGACCAGGAATACCATCTGTGAGCTTAAAGCCCTTGCGCACACGAGGCTTAACCTCATCGGATACCTCAATGCCATAAAAACCGCTGCGGTGAGCGTAGTGAAGGGCAAGCTTATGCAGAATAGAAAGAGATTTCTCCCCAGAAATTCTAGTGCGCGGAGCACCACCTGGCTGGTCATTCAAGCCATCAGGCAAACCTGGATTTACTGCCAGTACAAAAATAACGTGTAGGCCAAGTTCTTCTGCCCATTCAAGAGCTCTATCAAGCTCGGTAATGCAGCTAACATATGGAGTCCCTGCAGCTTCTTCATCAAAAACGTACCAAGGCACAGAAATTCTTACCGCATTAAAACCACGAGCGGCAATGCTGACAAAGTCAGAACTCTGAATAAATGAAGAACGATGCGCTTTAACAAGAGCGTGGTAGTCCTCAACGCCCAACGCTTTAATGAGCTGAGCCTCATCAACGCACCCTGTGCGTGCAAACGGTTCAGGAGTTACCCACGGTTCAAGCGTAAGCCAACCAGTTAAATTGACACCCCGCAACGCTCCGTGAGCCATGAAATTCCACCTCGCCAAAAGATAAAACCTCTACATACGTAGAGTATACCCATCGAGGTTACGTTGCTCGCACGAGCTTTAAAAAACAACAGGTTACTTCATATTTTTTGAATAAATGGCGCAATTGTTGGGTGTCTCATCAACCTCAACAGAAGAGACAGCTAAGCCTTCCGCTTC
>CAUTGQ010000144.1:0-3010 GCA_963538075.1 uncultured Atopobiaceae bacterium | reverse complement strand
CTGCATAATATAAGTGTCATGATTTTGATCATCCAGAGATTCAAGTAGCAGATTATGTGTCTGGAATGACCGACAGATACGCTACAAGAGTGTTTGAAGATCTTCGCCTGCCTCGTTCCTGGGGTAAAAGAAGATATGTAAAGTAAGTTTTATCCAAACTAACCCTTGTACAGTGGAAAGTATTCACGTATACTTTCCGTCTGTGTGTTAACTATGTGTCGTTCGCAAGGGCGTCGGCACCTCTAGAGATGAGGAAACAATGGACTACATTCGCGCTATTGAGCGTCAGCAGATCCGCGAGGACATTCCTGAGGTCCGCGTTGGTGACAACGTAAAGGTTCACTATCGCATTGTCGAGGGTGACCGTACTCGTGAGCAGGTCTTCCAGGGTGACATCATTCGTCTTTCCGGCGAGGGTTCCCGTGAGACTTTTACCGTTCGTAAGATCAGCTTTGGCATTGGTGTTGAGCGTACTTTCCCACTTCACTCACCAAAGATTGCTAAGCTTGAGGTTCTTCGCCACGGTGTTGTTCACCGCGCTAAGCTCTACTTCCTGCGCGATCGTGTTGGTAAGGCTGCTCGTCTTCGCGAGAAGCGCTAATCAACTTCATATGCTCTTTAAAGCCGCCTCCGGGCGGCTTTTTTAGTACCATAGTCGTGTGGTTTGGAGAAAACATGGCTGATTCTGCTAAAGATATAATTGCTCGTTTAAGCGATGCCCCAGAGACTGAGGTATACGAACTCATAGCTCGTTATAGCGAGGACCCCCGTAAACAGGTTATCAAGGCTCTAGAATCAGCTAAAAAGCGCATTGAAAAAGAACATGCCGAGAAGACCCGTGTAGAAGAAATGTATCGCTTTCAGAAGGAGCTTTCTGGGGGCGGACTTGTTGTTGGTGTTGATGAGGTGGGCAGAGGTTCTGTAGCTGGTCCTTTAACGGTTTGTGCGGTATGTTTGCCAGAGGACCCTATCATCTATGGACTAAACGATTCCAAAAAATTAACCGCAACAAAGCGAGAGATTCTAGCGGCACAAATTCAAGAAGTTGCTACAGCAATTGGCATTGCTCATATTGCTCCTCAAAGAATTGATGAAGTTGGCATGGCACAGTGTTTAAGAGACGCTATGCTTCAGGCTGTCAAAAACACAGGTATTGAGCCTGACTGCGTCTTGATTGATGGAAATCCTATGCATATCCACCCCAAAGAGAAGACTCTTGTTAAGGGCGATGCACGCATTGCTTCTATTGCTGCCGCTTCAATTGTGGCAAAGGTAACAAGAGATGCTCTTATGGTGGCCTATGACGAGGAGTACCCCGGCTATCACCTGGCAGAATGTAAAGGATATGCCTCTGCTGAACACATTGAAGCTATTGGTGAGATGGGACTTTCTCCCATACATCGTGCGTCGTTTTGTGGAAACTTTGTTAAGACGCAAAGACTGTTTTAATACATCCAATTTAAGCAATCAGATTAACTTTCAGACGCAAACATGGACCCGTTCATTCTAAGAGGATTGAACGGGCTTTTTATATAGCCGTAAGCCCGTAATATCAAATTTTTTACTTTCGTCAGAATCATTACGCTGTTTAGACAGACAGCAGTCAAGTTAGTGTCAAAGTGCTCCTGCAAACTGAACTCTCCCACAATGAAAGGAGAGTTATGAGCAAGAAAGACACAAGCAAGAAAGACACAAGCAAGTATCCAGGTTCTTTGCCTAATGAAGTAGAGGAGAAATCCTCACCACAGGAGGAGCCAAAAGATCAGGACAAGGTTTCTGAAGAGGATGACGCACAAGAGGGAAGAATTCCGCTAGAAGAGATGTCTTCTCGCCAAATTGGCGAGAAAGGCGAAGAGATTGCAGCAAAATACCTCATCAAAAGAGGCTACAAAATTATCCAAACTAACTGGACGTGTCAGATTGGTGAGGTTGATATTGTTGCTCAAGATGGCGATAACGTTGTGCTTGTTGAGGTAAAGACAAGACGTATTTTGAACAAAGACGATAGCATCATGCCTGAGCTGGCTGTAAATAGGGCAAAGCAAGAAAAATACAGAACGCTTGCGCTTATGTATGCAGCGCTTCATCCAGCACTTACCTCTATTAGATTTGATGTTGTTGCTATTAATTTGGTAGCTCCAAGCACAGCAAGTCTAAGGCATTTAATTGGGGCTTTTAGCTGGGATGAGCAATGAGCCAGGCAACCATTTGCGTTCATACAGCAACTCTTAGAGGAATTGAGGCAATACCTGTAGATGTGGAAGTGGGTATTTCAGGCGGCATACCTGGAATAACCATCGTAGGTATGCCCGACGGATCCATTATGGAATCTCGTTCTCGTGTGCGCTGCTCACTAAAAGCTGCTGGTTTTACCATCCCTCGATTACTGGTAACAATCAATTTGACGCCTGCGGATATAAAGAAGACAGGTACTGGATTTGATTTGCCTATAGCCGTTGCTATTCTTGCAGCTACTGGACAGATTCCTCAAGAGATTGTGCATAACAGGCTGTTTGTTGGAGAACTCTCATTAAACGGCAAGATCTCTTCAGTTAGAGGTATGGCAGCGTATGCAATGCTTGCTAAGAAGCTGGGAATGAAACTAATCTCCTCTTCAGATTGCAATTTGTTTGGTTCTGACTGGAGTCATGTTATTGGAATCCAATCGTTGCTTAATCTGAGCTTAAGAGATCCATCATTTTGTAAGCCTTTAGCTCAACGCCAGCACAAGGTAGACAACACAGTTCTGAGCGATAACTTAGATTTTGAAGAGGTTATTGATCAAGAATTAGTCAAACGAGCAATCGTTATCGCAGCGACGGGAAACCTAGGCATGCTCATGATTGGTCCGCCTGGCGCAGGCAAAACTATGCTTGCTAAAAGAATTCCAACTATCCTCCCAGAACTCTCTAAAGAAGAGCGCGATGAGGTATTGCTCATACATTCTGTAGCGGGGTGCGAAACAGATTCTATTCAAGCAGGTGTACGGCCCTTTAGGTCTCCTCATCAT
>CAUTGQ010000143.1:0-3067 GCA_963538075.1 uncultured Atopobiaceae bacterium | reverse complement strand
GTTTGTGCAACGGTATTTGATGAGGTTGCCTTTGGTCCTGCTAATCTTGGTTTGCCAAAAGAAGAGATAGTTTCTCGCGTTACTCAAACACTGGAGCTTTGTGGTATTGCCGATTTGATTGATGCGCCTACCCATACGCTTTCTGGTGGCCAACAGCAGCTTGTTTCTATTGCAGCAGCGCTTTCAGTGCATCCACGTTATCTGGTGCTTGATGAGGCATTTGCTCAGCTTGATACTCGATTCAGAAATCACCTTTCTAACCTGGTAAATACCCTTGTTACAAACGGAATGGGTGTGCTTGAGATTTCTCATTCGTTTGAGTCTCTTCCCGGGGCTGACCAGGTGCTTGTTTTGGAGAAAGGCCAGCTCGTTTGGTCGGGAACTCCCACAGAGTTTCTCTTGGATGCAAACGCACTCGCAAACGCTGGTTTTGATGATGCACTCACAGCAACAGCACATATAGCTGCACAGGCTGGCTATAAGTTTGATGTGACTTTTAACGCATCAGAGTTTGTTGCGTTTCTTGTTCAGAACAACCTTTCGTTTGATGCTTTGGATACCCTTGTGTATCAGCGCGCCCTTGAGGTGGTGCGAACAAACAACTATGACGGAATCCAGGCGCTTGGAGAGGCGCACGAGCTGGCGGTTTGTGGCGTGTCTCATGCGTTTGACAAGCCCGTTCTGCATGACGTAACGCTTTCTTCCACGGGAGAGCTTGTAGTTCTGGTAGGCGCATCTGGCTCTGGAAAAACAACCTGCGCTCGCATAGCTGCTGGTCTCATAGAGGCTGATACTGGTCACGCAACAATCGATGCGCGGCTGGTGCGTCCTGGAGATGTCGGCATGTGTTTTCAGCGCCCCCAGGATCAACTCTTTGCCCAAAGTGTTGCTGAAGATATCGCGTTTGGTCCAACTAACAAGGGTTTCTCGCCAGACGATGTTGAAGCGCTTGTTGCGTATGCGGCAGCCCGTGTGGGGCTTGACCAGCAGGTCATGGATGCGTCTCCGTTGACGCTTTCTGGTGGCCAGGCTCGTCGCGCAGCGCTTGCAGGAACGCTGGCCTGCGCAACGTACGCGGTGGTGTTTGATGAGGCAACGTCTGGACTTGATGGCGAGGCGCGTTCGCAGGTGCTGCATCTTGCTCGTGAGCTGGCAAACGAGGGCAAGGCGGTTCTTGCAATCACCCATGATGTAAGCGAATGGCTTCCTTTTGCTGACAGAGTAGTGTTTCTCGAGAAGGGCTGTGTTGTTGCAGACGTCAACGTACAAGAAGCACAGACAACCCCAGAGATTTACGAGGTTGCGCAGCTTGATTGCCCACTGTTTGTGAGCGTATTGCATGAGCTTTTGGAGGCCTGCTATGTCTAAGTGCCCCTGTGCTCTGCTTAAGCATTTCTCGCTTGCTTCATTGACAGCGCAGACAAAAATCGTTGCCACTTTTGTGGGTATTGTTGCTCTCTTCTCAGTTCAACAGCCACTTGCCTTCGCGGTGTTTGCTTTGATTTGCGTGAGCCTTTTGTGGAGTGCTCGTGTAAGCTTGCCAGAGTTTTTGCGCGTAGCAAAGCCTGCGGCGTTCATTCTGCTTATATCATTTGTGGCCAATACGCTGGTGTTTATTGGACATCCCGATATCATTTTTTCTGGATCAGTTGGTCTTTCTGTGGCGGGTTTTTACAGAAGCACCGTAGCTATTGCTCGCGTGTTGCTTGCCTTGGCGCTGGTTTTATCGGTTGCGTCAACAACTACACCTACGCAGCTTGCTGATGGCTTTTCTGTACTATTGCTGCCGCTGCGTCTTATTCGTGTTGACGTTGATGGTTTGAGCATTGTGCTCTCAATTGCACTGAGGGCAATTCCGCTTACCTTAGAAGAACTCGACAGAATTAGAGCAGCTCAGAGGGCACGTGGATTCAATTTTGAATCGGGCGGTATTGTTGAGCGAATCAAAAAGTGGTTTACGCTTCTGGTGCCGCTGACCGTCTCGCTCTTTCAGCGCGCAGATCAGATGGCGCAAACAATGACAGATCGCTGTCTTGGTGCAGCAAAACGCACGCGTATCTCCGCAAAAATGCAGCTTATTGACTGGGTAGTGTTGCTGTTGTGGATCACGCTATGCCTTGGTCTTGTAACGCTGTAGTGATCTTGCATTGCAGGTACTGCCTTGCATTGCTGTAGCGGTCTTGTGTCCAGCAGCTGCAATGAGTGCGTCAACTTTGAGCCTACGATACAATCACTCTAGTGGGCACAAGTTATTTCAGGGAGCTTCATGAACTCAGAAACATCACAAAACATTGCATCGAATTGCAGTTTTGATTCATGCGAGGAGTCTTCAGCTTACTCTTCAGCTCCTGAGACTCTTGCTAAAGCTCCTTCTGAGCCTGAAGCTACGCTTGTCATCCAGCTAGGTTATCGCGGCGCTGCATTCTGCGGCTTTGCCGAACAGCCCACCCAGCGCACCGTGGCGGGCGACCTTCGCCGCGCGCTTCAGACCGTTTTGCGCAGAGAGGTCGAGCTCACCTGCGCGGGCAGAACCGACGCCGGCGTGCACGCCCAGGCCCAGTACGTGAGCCTTCCTGTGTACGGCGCTGAGCTGGCGCTGTCTGGCGAGAAACTCGTCCGCTCGCTCACCGCTCTGACCGACGATGACATCTCTATCCGACAACTCTTCCGCGCCCCACAGGGCTTCTCGGCACGCTTTGATGCCCAGGCGCGTTCGTATCGCTATCGTATTTGTGCAGGTAGCGCTCGCCCCGTGCTGGGCTGGGACCACGTGTGGTGGTACAACGGTCACCTGGACGCAGATCTTATGGACAAGGCGGCGCAGGCGCTGGTGGGAGAGCACGATTTCAAGAGCTTCTGCAAGGCAATTTCTGCCGAAGGCAAGCCGACGCATCGTTTTGTTGAGCGCCTTACGGTAGAAGAAATTGAAGAGGCTGGCGAGAAACTCATTGCAGTTGATATTACGGGCAACGCCTTCTTGCATAACATGGTGCGCACGATTGTGGGCACGCTGGTTGAGATTGGTCGTGGTCACAGGCCTGTTGAGTGGATCGACGAGGTTCTAGCC
>CAUTGQ010000142.1:0-3089 GCA_963538075.1 uncultured Atopobiaceae bacterium | reverse complement strand
TCCTGCAGGAATATCAAATTTAAGAGTTACGGTACGTCCGTCTGGGCTGAGCGTCCAGTTAGGGTTCTTAGCTGGGTCAAAGTGAGCGGTAACTGTCTGACCTGCTGCGTTTACGTAAGTAGGAAGGGTATCAGTAATGATAATGGAGCGATAAGCACGATAGTACTGGTAAAGCCTAAAGTTGAAGATAACGTCTGCAGTCTTATCGTTGGAAAGAGCGGACGAATCACCTGGGGCATTAATACCACCGTACAGAAGCTGATCGTTAGTCTCTTCACCTGCGACCTGTTTCATGAGCCAAGGCTTGTCGTAGGTGATGGAGTAGGTCTGATCAGGCATGTTGGCAAGCTCGGTGCCGTCTGCATTGTACACACGAACAACTGGCTTGAGCTGGAAATCTGCTGGGGTAACCATGTCTCTGAAGCTCATAACGTAAGGGAGCTCCAGCTTAACGGTGGTATCGATAGTATTGAGGTACAGGCGCTTAATAGTCCTGCCATCAGGGGTAACGATGGTCTCCTCGCGCTTGATAATTGGCTGAGTAGCTGCTGCTGGAGTAGCAAAGTTATCAAGATAAGTATTAGGAGTAATGTTGTTGGTATTGTTAATGTCCGTTGCGGACTGCTTGGTGTTTACCTCGATCTCCAGGTAAAGACCATCGATTGGCTTATGAAGACCAGTTGCGTCAATCTCGATACCTGTGGAGATATTTGCATTGCCCTTAACGGTTGTAGGAGAAGTGGGCTTAAGGTTAACAGTAAGTTGTCCGTCAGCACCAAAATCAATGTTCTGCGTCAACGGATATGTCACTGCTTTTGCAACAGTACTTGTACCTAAAATAATGATACCAGTGAGCATCATTATTGCTGCAAACATAGTTGCAAACGACTTCTTAAAGTTGCTCATATCAACCCCATCTTTCCTATCGATCGTACCCCTGGAGACATATATAGCTCCATTAAACATACTAATGGTTTTTGACCTAATTTCTAAAGAAATATTGTGTTCAAATAAATTTTTTTATTTGAATCTTGGACAAAGACTTTGAAATCAGACTCTATTGCACACAATTAATGCTACTAAGTGCGTAGATTTAACTTCATTTCTGCTAGCGAGAAAAACGTGTACACCATGCCATCTTGTTTTCCATTTCCTTCATACTCCTTCAAAAAAATTGGCTGGCGTATACGCGTCAGCCAAGAATCAATCATCGGTCAGTACTTTCTGCAAAAAATGATACTGGAATAAGTACATATCAACAATAAACAGACATCCCTATGCATAAATAATCAAATTAACTCCACAGTTTTCTTCACGTTTGGAGCTGAGAGCGGTCTTCAGCGAGCAACCAAAGCTGTAGAGTTTCTCGCCAAAATGTTGTCGATACAACAAATGACTGTAATAAACAAACGTAAAATAGAATTACTGCTACGCAATCTGCAGGTAAAATTGAACAAACTGCTGTTAGACACTATAGGAGAGTCGTGCCAGAACGAGCCTACATTTCCAGATCAACTCACCTGATGGGCGCGACTATCACCATTTCTTTATTGCCACCCTCCAATGATTCGCAGGAAGAACGCACTGCAGAACAGCTACTTGACGATGTCTTTGAACTCCTTAACATCTATAACCTGCGGTTTAGCGCAAATGATGCCAATTCCGAGCTTATGCAGGTCAATCATGCAGCAGGTAAACATCCTGTCTCCGTTGACCCCGAGCTGTTTGAGCTCATCCAGATTGGCAAAGAGCAAAGCCTTCTACCTGCAAGTCATTTAAACATTGCTCTTGGTCCTTTGGTACAAACCTGGCGAATCGGCTTTGCAGACGCTCGCATTCCAAATAACGCCGAGGTCACGCACGCGCTGTCGCTTACTGATCCACAACTCATTGAATTGGATCCTCTGAGCTGCACCGTGTTTCTCGCCAAAGAGGGCATGAAGCTGGACCTGGGGTGCTTGGCCAAAGGCTACATCGCTGACAAAATTGCAGATTATCTGAAAAGTCAGCACGTCACTTCCGCGCTCATCAACCTTGGCGGTAACATTAAGACAATTGGCGACAATGTGCTCGCGGGTAGGCCGTGGCAGATTGGCATCCAGGATCCGCGACAACCACGAGGCACCAACCTTGCTGTGCTGCCTATTTGCAACCAGTCCGTGGTGACCTCCGGCGCCTACGAAAGGAAACTGCAGGTAAACGGACACACCTATCACCACATTCTTGACCGCGAGACCGGCTATCCGGTTGAAACGCAACTTGCAAGCATCACGATTATCTCGGACAATTCGCTTGACGGAGAAATTTGGACCACGCGTCTTTATGGCGAGAAACCCAGTCAGCTTCTTGCCCGTGTAGAACAAGAAAAAGACATCGAAGCGCTCATAGTAACCACTGATAATCGCGTATATTATTCGTCGGGGATCTCGCCTGAGCTCCTTGCGTAATTCAGAAAGGAAGTTTGATGCTTAACTTTGTTGGCCTCATTGGCACCAATTCAAAAGAGTCAAATAACCGAAGACTCCTGCAGTTTATGCAGAAGCATTTTGCCGACAAGGCCACCATTGAGCTGGTGGAAATCGACAACATTCCCCTGTTCAACAAGCCTCAAAAGATGAAGGTCCCCGAGGTTGTTTCCGAGCTTGCAAAGAAAATTGAGGCCGCTGACGGCGTCATCATTGCAACTCCAGAGTACGACCACTCCATTCCAGCCGTCCTGCAAAACGCACTTGCTTGGCTGTCCTACGGCATATTCCCTATGGTCAACAAGCCAGTCATGATTGTCGGCGCATCCTTGGGTACACTCGGATCTTCTCGCGCGCAGCTGCAGCTCCGCCAAATTCTGGACGCTCCCGAGCTCAAAGCCGCAATCATGCCAGGTTCTGAGTTCCTTCTTGGTCGCGCCGCACAGGCCTTTGACGAGAAGGGCAGCTTAAAGGACAAGGCTACCGTCAAGAAGCTTGACCTGCTTTTTGACGATTTCCGTCTGTTTGTGAAACTCAACGAAAAAATGGCCGCATCGCGCGAACTTCTCCGCAAAGAGGCCGAGAACTTTGACTGGGAAAACCTGTAGGCCTGGAAGGAACTAC
>CAUTGQ010000141.1:0-3089 GCA_963538075.1 uncultured Atopobiaceae bacterium | reverse complement strand
AGGAAATAACCTACAAAAGGATACCAGTTACTGGTGAACTTTGCTAGTAAAAATACACTTCAGCTAGATACTGAGCAAAAATTCAAATGCCTTCAGACGTGCTTCAAGGTGTGTAGCCGCCCAAATATGCGCGCTTGTGAGCAAAAAGAGAGCAGTTTCTGGAGCAATATCGGCAACAACAAGCTGGTCAAAGGTAAATTTGAGAAGCGATGACAACCACGAGAGCTCAAGTGGAGTTACCTCAATAGCTCCCTCAATCTCATGCGCACAACTTCCACACAATGCACCACCAGCAGCTGGCGAGAAGTACGTCAGGGCTTCATCTCCACAGGCAATGCATGATTCCAGCTCTGGGCGCCAGCCTTCGTGTGCCAAAACCTTAAACACGTAAGCCGCAACAACAAGATCTAAGTGTTTCTCGTCATCTACTTCTTCGCAGGCCCTGAGAGCGCGAGAAAGCAGCGGATAGAGAAACGCGTCCTCAATGCCATCAATGCACGAAAGGCGTGCAACTTCGCAGATAGCTGACGCGGCTGCTACCTTAGAGAGATCTCCGCGAAGTGTGGCATGCGGCTCAAGCAAGGTTGCCTCGGACAGGATATCAAGCGAGCGACCTTCTGCCAGCAACACGTCTAGCTCGCAAAACAGTTCAACACGAGCAGCAAAGCGACCGCCTGGCTTTCTGGCACCCTTTGCGACAGCTCGTCGTTCTTCTCCCGAATCAGAAAGCATGGTCAAGATGAGGTCTTGCTCGGCAAGTTTTGTTCTATCAAGCACAATAGCTTTAAGACGAGTAGTCTTTCTACCAGGCACAACTAGTCCTCGGTTGAGTAGCCTAGACGCTTAATCTCGTTGGCATCACGCCTCCAGAGAGGCTGAACACGAACCTGAAGGTCAAGGTAAACCTTGCGACCAAAAAGCTTCTCCAGGTCTTTTCTAGCCTCGACACCAACGCGCTTGATCATGGAGCCACCCTGGCCAACTACGATGCCCTTTTGTCCTTCTCGCTCAACCAAAATGGTGGCAGAAATGGATAAGTGGCCGTCCGTTGCTACCTCATACGAATCACAGACAACGGCAACAGAATGAGGAACTTCTTGGCGAAGGTTGAGCAATAACTTCTCGCGAACAAACTCTGCCACCAGGTCTTCTGGCAAGGCGTCAGTCTCCATATCCTCTGGGAACCACATAGGACCCTCAGGAAGATGCTCTGACACAAGAGAGATAAATGCCTGAATATTGAAGTCTTCTGACGCGGAAACAACTAGTACGTCATCAAAGTGAGCAAGAGCTTGTGCAGCCTCAAGCTGCTCCGACACCTGCTCTGGCGTTGCAATATCTGCCTTAGTAATAACCAGCAGCTTAAAGGCGGCGTGCGCCTGCTCAACATGATTGGCAACCCACTCATCACCACGGCCAACGGGCTTAGTGGCGTCAATCAAAAAAGCAATTACGTCAGCGTCGTTGAGTTCTCCCAGCGCGGCCTTATTGAGCTCTTTTCCAAGAGCATCTTTAGGCTTGTGAAGGCCTGGAGTATCTACAATGACAAGCTGGGAGTTATCTCCGTTTACCACTGCTCTAAAGCGACGACGCGTAGTCTGGGCAACAGGGCTTGCGATAGCCACTTTCTGGCCCATACAAGCGTTTAAAAGCGTAGACTTGCCAACGCTTGGACGACCAACTAAAGCAACAAAACCGCTCCTAAATGGAGTGGTCTCAGATGAAGTATATTCAGAAACTGAATTGGCGGTCATACGTCCTCCAACTTACCAATGAAAAATTGCACGCGAGAAAATCAAAAGTCCTATAAGAGCTGCGGTAATGCTAATACAGCATGAAGCAGCCGCAGCAATATCTTTGGCTTTACCAGCCATAGGATGAAACTCTGGAGAAACCAGGTCTACCACAGTTTCTATTGCCGTGTTAAGGAGCTCTGTGGTTAAAACGGCACCAATACACGCAAGGACAAGTGCCCAGCTTACGGCATCTAAGCCGACAAACAATCCCGCAATCACGGTCAATACAGCAGCTACTGACATACGGCGCAGGTTTGCCTCTTGAGCAAACGCTTGACGTGCGCCTTGTAGCGCAAAAAGAAGACCGCGTTTAAAGCTTGGATGTCTGCCCTTAGATCCCGGAATCATTACTCGTCAATCCCCTCACGGTGGCGAGTCAACACAACTGGCTCAATAGTCCTATCCGTTGAAAGCAGAGCAACAAGGGTGTCTTCACGAGCCTCCATAACCTCTGCCTCATCGTCTTCAATGTGGTCATATCCAAGCAGGTGAAGCATGGCATGAACAAGCATGAGCCTAAACTCATCCGCCTCCGTAGTGCCATATTCTTTTGCCTGACGTGCAATAAAGTTAGGAGCCAGAATAATATCGCCCAGCTCACACATTTCACCAGGAGCCAAATCTGGATCATCAGGTCTCTCTACTTCAAGTGAGATAACGTCTGTGGGTGCATTTTTTTCTCGCCACTCAAGATTTACCTGCTGAATCTCTTCATCGCTGACAATGGAAATGGACACGGTGCAAGGGCGCTCTACACCCTCTTCAGAGAGTACAAGGTTGCAATCGGCTTCAATCTCTTCTACAGAAATTGGGCATTCGACGCCTTCTTCGATCACAATGTCGTACTCGTTAACCACGTTACTCCCCTAGCTGTTTCTTCTCATACGCAGTGTATGCATCAACTATCTTACCAACCAACGTGTGGCGAACAATATCATTTCTATCTAAATCAACAAAAGCAACGTCTTCCAGGTTACCCAACACCTGTCGAGCAACGTCCAGACCGCTTCTTCCCACAAGGTCTCGCTGCGTTGCATCACCGGTAATAACAAATTTTGACGAGAAACCCAGGCGAGTCAGAAACATTTTCATCTGCTCTGGCGTGGTATTTTGAGCCTCATCTAAAATGACAAACGCATCATTCATAGTTCGACCACGCATAAATGCAAGCGGAGCAATCTCAACAATTCCCTGTTCAATAAGGTTATTTGCATACTCCATGGAGGTCATATCAAAGAGTGCGTCGTAGAGTGGCCTAATGTAGGGATCAAGCTTCTCTTGAAGTGTGCCGGG
>CAUTGQ010000140.1:0-3104 GCA_963538075.1 uncultured Atopobiaceae bacterium | reverse complement strand
TGCCGGGACGCTTGTGGTTGCGGGACGCGCCGCTTCGCCGCGTGTTGCTCCCAAAGTTGTTTCTGTTGCAGTGCAGGTCACGATTACGCAGCTCTTCTCGCTAGTCGCTCATGCGAACCTTGCGCTCGCCAAGGTGGTTTGCGGTGAAGTTGCCCAGGCCGTCGTGAGCGGTGTCCTGAAGAACAACGTCGCCAGACTGGAATTTTTTCATCTCAGAGCGCTTAGCCAGGAAGCCGGTGATGCGGACCAGGTCACCCTCGGAGCTGTAGAACGAGAGGTACTTGTCGTCGATGGAGAATGCGGCTTTGACCACGTCAACGACAGCGTCTGGGTTGCGCTCAGCAGTTGGCTCAGCTGGGAAGATGTCGGATACGCCACTGTTGAAGAAGCGGTGCATGCGTGCGCTGTGGCGAATGTGGTCGTAGAGGTTTGCAGGCTCGTCGCCAACCTTGATGCGGACACCTGGGGTAACGCCCTGCTGGTCAGAGAAGCCAGCCTGTGCGTGCAGGGTGAAGCGGCCGCCAAAGACCTCGGAGTAGACGGCGTCAAAGCTGTTGACCTGGTCGGCAATCTTGACCATGATCTGATCAGCCAGCTCGTTTGCCTCGTCATCCTTGCCGTAAGTGCGGCTGCTATCAAGGTGCAGCAGCTCAGCGACGCACTCGCTCATGCCGGCAACGCCAAACATGCCGCAGAAGCGCTCGCGAGAAATGAGACCTTCCTGAGCCAGGAAGCTGGTCTCAAAGAAGTTGGAATCCTCAACAATAAAGCGGACGCGCTCGTTCATGAAGTTCAGGACCTCGCCGGTTGCGGTTGGCAGCAGGTTGTTCATGAAGTCATCAACGTTGGTTGCAAGTTTTGCAAGGCCAGGGAGAAGTACGCGGCTCAAAGTGTAAGCGCCGCCGCCCATAGGAAGGACGTTATAGCAGCTTACGACGGTGTACTCGCCAGGGTAGGTCTCTTTGTGGATGCGGTGGTTAGCAAAAGCAGGGTTGGAGCAGACCATGGTGGTCTTGACTGCCAGGCGCATGAACTCATCGGAAGTGACCTCTGGGTCGTACTTGAGGGTGAAGTTTGGAACGGCGTTCATGAGTTCGCGGTCAACCTCAAGCAGCAGTCTACCTGCGCGGGTATCCTCCGGACCAATGTTTGCGTGGCAGTAACCACTTGCAACGGTGCGATCAATGTGGTTCAGGAAGCGGCGCAGACGAGGCTTAATCTCTGCGTCGGTCATGCCCTCCAGGAATGGATCAATGATCTTGTCCAGCTGGCCAACGTATACAGGGCGGCTGGTTACGGAAGGAACGTTGTCGTAGAGAGCGGCGAGGCCCCAGAGCAGGTCATCAAGGGTCTCTGGCTTGTCAAAGCGCAAAAACTCGGAACCGTTCTGAGCAAATACCTGGTAGTCAGGGCAGATGTAGCGAGGACGGTAAGGAGCGTTGCCCTCACACATGTCGTCAAGCGCGTGAGCTGCAAAAAGACGATCAAACTCAGCGGTGGTCTTGATAGGGTGCTCAGAGTTCTCGGCGGCCTGAGCCAGGTGCAGAACCTTCTGCTTGTACGAGAGGTTGTCGGAAGTGATGATGTCCATGAACTCGCTCATTAGTGCTCCTTACGTTAGTCGTGCGGTAACGGTTGTGTGATTACGACGGGTACGTCGGTCGTTCCAAGTTATGGTGCACCGCATTGCGCGGCGCGCTACCTGGGGCGAGAAGAACGGTCTTGCCCAAGCGTTGTGCCAGGTACAGAGGTTAGTCCAGAAGGTGGGTTTCTCCCTCGTGTTTCATTGCGTCATCGAGGCGCTGGAACTGCCTCTCGGTAATGACAATCTTGCCGTGCTGAACAGAAACCATGCCCCTCTCCTTAAGCTCGTCGATACCGCGGGCAACAGTCTTTGTGCTGGTACCAATCTTGTCCGCAAGCTCTTGCCTGGTCAGACGCACGGTAAACGGCCACTCAACGACGCCGCGGTGAATCTGATCGCGCGTCAGCTCGCTGAGCATGTACATCAGACGCTTGGTGCCGCTCCAGGTCAGCAGGCTGCGCTCGTAACCGGACTGACGCGTGAGGTTCTTGATAATCCAGCGCGAGCGGGTGAGAAGAGCCTCGGGGTCTGAACGAATCCACTGCAGGTAGTCCTCGCGTGGAACCGAAATGAACTCGCAGCCAGAAGTTGCGGTGAGCGATCCCAGATAAAACGGGCTCTCGCTGATAACTTCCATCTCGCCAAAAGCAACAGGGGCGCGATACTCGTCAATAACGTACGTGCTACCTGCGGAATTATGCGACGTGGTGCGCACGGTGCCGCGGCACAGAATGTACACGTTATCAACGCGGTCCAGCATGTGGACAAGGGTCTGTCCGGAGTTAAGACGAATCTGCCTACAGTGAGAAAGACGATTAGCAGGAACGCGAGAAGCCCATTTGATGATCTTCTTGCGAACGTCGGAATCAAGACTATCAAGGTAGGTTAGGACGTTCACACGAGACCTCGCTGTTCTTGTTTCGTAAGTCCTCTTTACAGGACAGTTTCGGCTTAAGTTTGAGTAATTGTACCTGCTAGCAAAAATAAAAATAAGGACTTTTGTCCACTTTTTGAGACAATTTTCTTGAACAGTATCGGGCTGCGATTAGGTCGCGGTCAGGCCACAGTCCGCCCGCGGTCAAGCTGCGGCAAGATAGAAAAGCCCCCACGTCAAATGAACTGCCTCCCATTTCTTGGACACGAGAAATAGGAGTCAGTTCAAAACACACCTATGACAGATAATCTGTCAAAAAGACGTATACATTACGCTGAAAATACCTCAAACGTGCAGATTATCTTCATTTGATGTGTAATATGCCCGCAATTGTGCAGAATATCTGTCATAGGTGTGTTCCTTAGAAGCGGAATTTACCTATAGTTAAATCTTTTATATGACGCTATTCATTTTTAAGCATATCAGCTGAAGTTTATGCATAAAGATGTATATCAGGCAGTGTGACCGCCTAGCTGCCTAGCTGCCTAGCTATCTTGATTAAAAGCATGCCGATTCTTCAGCAAGGCCTGCCAAAGCTGCGCTATTTTGTGCGCCAGGCCTAAAAGCCGACGCTAACACGCTGCA
>CAUTGQ010000139.1:0-3121 GCA_963538075.1 uncultured Atopobiaceae bacterium | reverse complement strand
TTACAGAAAGGGTAGATGCAGCAGCAATGGCAGATGCCTGTGCAATGTTGATACCAGGGCGCTCGGAGAGAGAAACCATGGTTTCGCCAGAGTTAACGCTGTTACCAAACAAGCTGGTGTACTGGGAAGTGTTCCAGTTGCTGCGGTCCCAGTGCTCGGCCTTAATCTGAGCGCCAATTTCCTTGAAGTCTTTGGTGGTAATGCCAACAAAGTCGTTGATGTGATAGATGCCCTTGCCTGCAAGATCGGTGGTGTGGACATCCATACTCAGAGTCATGTTCTTGCTGGTAAAGTCTGGCTGATACTGGCCGCGAGTCTCGACGCCAACATCAATGGTGTACTTCCAAACCTTAACAGCTACGCCGTCCTTATCGTACGTTCCTACAAACTCAGGAGCGCTGAGTGTACCGTTGGAAACGGTAAGGTTACTGTAGGTAAAGCCCTCAGGCATGATGACGTAGAGCACTGGCTCCTGAAGAGGGTTCCAGTCCCAGTTAGCGTCGTCGATGCGGCCAGAAATCTTAAAGGTCTCGCCGCCATTAATCTGGGTCTTATCGATGCTACCAACGCCATTAAGAACCTTAGGTGCGCCGGACTTAGCGGTCAGCGTAACACCTGCGTCAGGAGTGGTACCGGTGTCGTAGAGCTTGACGTTAGTGACAACGTCGGCGTTAGTGCCCTTCTTCCAAGAGCCGTAAACGCCGTTGGAGATGTAGCTCCAGCCGTAGTACTCGTCAGTGACAAACTTGTTGTTTGGGTTATATGTGTCGAGAATATCGCTCATTGGCCTAATGCCATCGTATCCGCCAAGAATTGGACCAAGGTCAACCTTGATGGAAGTGATGGAGGTATTGATATCAAGGCCAAGGGCAGTGTTGGTGATAAGTGCGGAGACACCAGAGGTACGCAGAATGCTTGGGTCAGCAGTTCCACTCGTACCGTCTGATGCGGTCCAGTGAATTGGACCATAGGTCATACCAGCCTTGTAAGGGATGGTGACGCCACGGATGATAGCGGTCTGGTTCTGGTCGATGGTCATCTCGAGCGTCTTTGGAGCGGTGTCTGTGGAGAGCTCGTTCTTGATGAGATAGGTGCCAAGACGAACGTTGTAGGTATCGTTTTTCTTGTATGCCCAGTTAGGAGCTGTGTCGACAAGAGCGTGTGTGGTAAGACGCTCTGGGTTAAGACCGTCAATTACGGTAACCGTAAGCGTAGAAGAAGCGTTTGCGGAGGTACGGTTGACGTTTGGGGTGTCATTCCAAACGGACATAGTGAGGTTCTTAATGGTGACGTTAAAGGTTGAGTTGTTAGGTCTGGTGCTTGAAGCAGGAACCTTAATCTGTGGCTTAAAGGTTGGGGTACCTGCGTAAGAGCCTGGCTCGTTCCACTCTACTGTTGTTGTCTTATTGGTGCCGTCGTCGGTAGTAGAAACAATGGTTCCGGCAGTGTTGTAGAGGCTTGTCTCGTTAACACCAACAAGCTCCGTATCGCTTGGGTAGACAACCTGAACCGTAGTTTTGCTGTTTGCTTCAGTAAGCACCTTGGAACCTGTTGCAGATACCTGAAGGGTAGAGGTAGTGCCTCCCTTAGATATAACCTCAGTAGACTGATCAGCCCAGAAGCCGTAGGTCATGGCGTCAGCTGCAGTAACAGATGAGGTGTGTGGATCAACGTTTTGTGTTGCAGCGGTGCTCAAGCTAACGCGAATTGCGTTTGCAATAACCTGGCTTGCGCTCTGGTTCTCAACAGCGTCATCAAGCTTGAACTGAATTTCTCCTCTGGAAGAAACCTGGGTCAGGCCGTTATTGGTCATGTAGACCAGATCTCCACTGCGGTTCTTCTCGGAACTTGCGCCAGGATAGCCGTAAGGAAGGGTTCCCGTTCCTGTAGGTGTGGTAACCAGGTTAGAGAAACTTGTGTTTGAGATGCCACCAACGGTAAAGGTTGCACCTGGAAGACCCGTAACATAGAGTCCGTCTCCAAACCTTACGTTGAGGTAGGTTGGCGAGAACTGCAACGATGCAGGGATTGTGTAGCCAACATTCAAGGCGTAGGTGACTCCCGCCTTAAGAGCAGGAGTTTGACCTGCAAGAAGGTCAGCAACTTGGGCGTGAGTTGACGCATCTTCAATACTCAGAGCATTGATTTGAAGACCTGTGGTGTCTTCTGCGTAAGCCACGCTAAGGTTGGGCAGCAATGCTGCGACGAATGCAACGGCAGCTAAAAGCAATCCCGCTACAATCCTTGCCTTACGTTTCATAGCACATCCTAACTAGAGCGATACAGAACTAATCACTTTCTTTCTTACTTATTCTTACGACGCTTAGTAATACCAAGTGAAGTCATTACAGCGGTCATACCAGCGAGAAGTGCAGCAAGAGGAGCTGCAGCAGAAGCATCTCCGGTATATGGAGTCTTCTGCTTCTTTTTCTTAGATGACTTAGTTGGAGTGGAAGGAGTCTCTGGAGTCTCATCCTCAGCAACAGTAATGGTTAGCTGGATGGTGTCGTTATCGGTTGCAACAGCGTCCTTACCGTCTGGCCACTGGACACCATTCCAGGTGAACGAGAAGACCTTGCGGTTGCCAGCTGCGGAATCAGCAATAGCGCTGAAGGAGCCGGTAACGGTGCCGACAGCGGTGAGTTGGGTGCCTGCGGCAACATTGGAGTCAATGGTGACGCCTGGAATGGTGAGCTTCATCCAGCCATCGTTTGCACTTGCCTCATCAACAATGCGCTCAAGGTCAGAGTACGTTCTAATGGAGGAAGGGTCGCTGAGCTCAAAGGTGACGGTAACCGTACGACCGTTGACCTGAACATCGCTGACCTTAAAGCCGCTGCCAAAGTTGGAAGCCTGGATGGTGTTGGCATCAAGGTTGCTTGGAAGTGTCATTCCCTCAGGAACAGTCAGAGTTGCTGTGAACTTGAACTTCAGGTTGCTCAGCGTAATGGTGTCATGGTTGGTATTAGGGTAGGCACGCTCAATATTGTTCATCTGCTCCTGGATAGAGGAAGCAAGAATTGAACCAGTGAGGTTAAAGGTAGAGCCTGCCTTCATAGTGATGACCTGGTCATGCTCGGTATTCTCGTCAGCAAGCATATCTGCAGGAAGGTTCATTTCA
>CAUTGQ010000138.1:0-3125 GCA_963538075.1 uncultured Atopobiaceae bacterium | reverse complement strand
ACCCAAGTAACTAAAACCTCAGGTGATTACTCTTCTCTTAAATATGCTCCATTTGATGCGCTTACGGGTAAGGGAACTATTGGAGGAAATTATTCCTCCCATGATGACTTCTACATGAATTTTAAGGTTGTTACCGAGGTCAACAGGGTTGTAGTTGACAATGACGACATGTACGTTAGATATGTTGGAATTGCTACAACACCAAGCGGCCTTAGCGAAGGTTATGTTTTTGAGGTAATCAACAAGTCCGATAAGACAGCTTCATATGACTTTAGTCTAGATAATTCGGATTCCACGGTATTTGGAACTGCTCTTAATGTTCTTGAGCCTGGTGAGAGATTCTATGAGTTTGTAGTTGATAGCTCCAATGCAGATGTACCTCTGGCTAAGCTATCTGAATCTAAGGGAACTTTTAAGTATTCCCATGTTGCAGATGGAAGCAGTCTTGAAGACGAGAAGACCGAGCAGTTTGATCTGACGGTTTCACAGAATAAGTAATGTGCTCAGACGATACCTAGATTGAGCAGAATGAACTTCGTCAAAAAAGTGCCGCCAAGAAAAGACATTATCAATCTAGAGAGCTTTGGTGTTGGAGGGACTTTCATGAAACAGCGTAGACTACTTCTTATGCTTGTACTTACACTTGTGCTTTCTACCAGCATTATGTTTACGGCTTGCACTCCTAACATTGGTGGACCCTCGGCTGAAGAGATTGCAGCTCAGAAGGAAGCAGAAGAGAAGAAGGCTGCACTCGCTCCGTTTGTGGGCGTTTGGGAAGCAAAGTCTATTAGTGATCCTAGCCAGGGAGATATCCCCGAGAGTGTTTACCCAACAGCAGTAGAATCCATGAAGTCAATTTATGGCTATGACTTTGCTGATGATGGCACGGGCAATTTCATTCGTTTTGGCGCTCAGAAGCCGTTTACCTGGTCTGTTGACGCTGATGGTAAGCTCACTATCACCCTTGCAGGCAATGCTGGAAGCTATACAGCAACCGTTGATTCCTCAGGTCAGATGATCATTGAAGGTTCCGACGGCTCCAAGGCAGTTCTAAAGCAAATCACTAAAACCTCAGGTGATTATTCCAGTCTTAAGTACAAGCCTTTTGATGCAATGGCAGACAAGGGCACCATTGCGTATAACTTCTCTTCTACTAAGGGCGAAGACAAGATGCGCTTTAAGCTAAAGACCGAGGTGGACAAGGTTCTTATCGATAATGACGATCTCTATGTTAGGTATGTTGGTATTGCTAAATCCCCAGATGGCTATTCAGAAGGCTACGTCTTTGAGGTTATTAACAAGTCTGAAAACTGGGTTAATTGCACCTTTAAGTTAGATAATTCTGAGGATTCCGTATGGGCTAACGATTCCAACTATCTTGAGAGCGGCGAGAGGGTCTTTGCATTTGTTATTAACGATTCTTATCAGAAAAAACCTCTTGCTGATCAGACTGAGGTAAATGCAGTTGTTGAGTACTACCACATCAAAGGCGGTAAGAGCATGGAAGACACTAAGACAGAAAACGTTGACCTGGTAATTGTTGAGAAGAAGTAAGTGTGCCTTTGATAATGAGACAAGTACGTACACATAAAACATTTACGTGTTGAACGTGGAATACAGAGACGTCACCTGTACAATGGGTGGCGTCTATTCTTTTACTGACTGCTCTTTTAAACTCAAGAAAGAAGTGTGACCAAACATGCAGAAAGCCTTGATTTCGATTGATTACACCTATGATTTTGTAGCAGATGATGGAAAGCTGACAGCGGGTAAACCAGCTCAGGCTATTTCAGACGCAATTTATGAGGCTACAAAGTGTGCTTTTGATCGTGGCGATTATATTTTCTTTGCTATTGACGCTCACGATCCAGGGGATACCTTCCATCCGGAGACTAAGCTTTTCCCACCTCATAATATTATTGGCACAAGTGGTAGAGACCTGTTTGGCCCTCTGAATGATTTTTATCAGCAGCACAAAGACGATAGCCACGTGTTTTGGATGGACAAGCGCCATTACTCGTCCTTCTCGGGAACTGATCTTGATATTCGTCTGAGGGAGCGTGGCATTAACACGGTTATCCTGACTGGTGTTCTTACCGACATCTGCGTGCTGCACACGGCAGTGGACGCTTACAACCTTGGTTATCACATTGAGGTTGTTGAGCCAGCAGTTGCATCACTGACGCCAGAAAACCATCAGTTTGCTCTTTCGCACTTTAAGTACACCCTTGGTGCAACATTGGTTGATGCAGAGCTTAATGAGATTGAGAACTCGTAATGACGCCAGAAGAACGCGCAGTTAAATGGTTTGAGAAAGTCCCTGAGGCAGATGATCTTTCATTTGACCAGAGACTCGCTATTTGCAAAAAGACCGGAAATACCATGGCACTTGTCTTTGTTATTCTATTTTCGCTTGAGTTGATACTTGCGTATGTGCTTACCGATGGCTCATTTGTATTCACTATGACTGATATTTTAAACAGCATACTATCAAGACCTGGCAGAAGAGTTACAGCCCAGGGAGTGGCTGTCGCGGGTATTCTGGTGGTTGCGCCACTATTGGTCATTCCTGTAGCTGCCATGCTTCTTGCTCGATTTATTGTTTTTAAGCAAGAAATTAAGAAGTGCTTAAGTAAGTAGTTAAGTAAATTAGTTAAAGCATTTATAAGACCCAAGAATAATGAACTGCGCCCTAAAACTAAATTGCCTCCCATCTCTTGGACATGAGAAATGGGAGGTTGTTGTGGTTTATATTTTATTTACTCTAATAAAAAAATTACCGTTTATGGAATTGATGACATAAATTTACTTTTTAATATTTGATGTAGATATAGAATTACATTATTCGTTTGATTTTAATCAAGGAGCTGCCATGTCAAAATCTGATCGTGGACTTGTTTTTGGAATTGATTTAGGAAAAGCATCATGCGGATTAGCTATTATTGATTACGAAGCTAAAGAAGTAAAATTGCTTTCAAGCCGAATTATCAAAGCTCCCGAAAATAGAAGCGGAAAATCTCTAGCTGCAGTAAGGCGAGAAAAGCGTTCGATTAGACGACAAATCGACAGAAGAACATCAAGAAAAAAGAATGCTTTAATACTTTTAAAACATTCTTTTTTCTTGA
>CAUTGQ010000137.1:0-3159 GCA_963538075.1 uncultured Atopobiaceae bacterium | reverse complement strand
ACAAGGAGTATTCAACGCGAAAGGCGGTTTATTATGGCAGTAACTAAGGATCGTAAGGCTGAGCTCATTAAGCAGTACGGCAAGGACGAGAAGGACTCCGGTTCCGCACAGGTTCAGGTTGCTCTTCTTACTGAGCGTATTCGTCAGCTCACCGACCACATGAAGTCCCATCAGAAGGACTTCCACACTCGTCGTGGTCTTCTGATGCTCGTTGGTAAGCGTCGTCGTCTTCTTTCTTACATCAAGTCGAACGACATTGAAGAGTACCGTACTCTTATTGCTTCCCTGGGTATCCGCGACAACATCCAGTAAGTTGGCTTTTTAGGGCGCCGTCTGGCGCCCTTTATGTTTGAGGCCCGTTTGCAATGGGGCAAACGGAGATAGAAGAGGAAAGAAATGACTAAAGTAACTCACGAATTTGACCTCTATGGTAAGCACTACACCCTTGAGGCTGGTGAGCTCGCAAAGCAGGCAACCGGTGCCTGTATCGTTAAGTGCGGCGATTCCACCGTACTTCTCACTGCAGTGGTTTCCAAGGAGCGTAAGGATTACGACTTCTTCCCACTGACTGTTGATTTTATTGAGAAAATGTACGCAGTTGGTCGCGTTCCTGGTGGATACCTCAAGCGTGAGGCTCGTCCATCCGAGAAGGCAACCCTTACTGCTCGTATGATTGACCGTCCTCTGCGTCCTTCCTTCCCAGAAGGTTTCCGCAATGAGGTTCAGATTGTTGCAACTTCCCTTGTTGCCGATCAGGTAAACGCTGTTGATACCATCTCTGTCATGGGTGCATCTGCTGCTCTGGCTGTTGGTGGCGTTCCTTTTGAGGGACCACTTGCGTGCGTCCGTATTGGTCGCAACGCTGATACCGGTGAGTTCCTGGTTAACCCAACCTACGAAGAGCGCGATCACTCTGATCTTGACCTTGAGCTTGGTGGCTCTTCAACCTTCATTTCCATGCTTGAGGCTGGCGCGGATGAGATTTCCGAAGAGGATATGCTCTCTGCTATGGCATTTGGCCAGGAGGCAATTGCAGCCTTCTGCGAGGAGCAGAAGAAGTTCATTGCTAAGTGGGAAGAGGTTAACGGTCCTATCGTTAAGCGCGAGTACATCCTTGACGAGCCAATCGCTGAGGTTCACGACCGCATCTTTGCCTACTACGACCAGATGAGCGCTGCTCTTAAGGATGCTGACAAGCAGTCCCGCATGCAGAAGGTTGCTGACTTGATGGATGAGATCAAGACTCAGTTCACCGAGGAAGAGCAGGAGCTTTGGAGCCGCGCTATTGCAGTTGAGCTCAAGGCTCTTGAGAAGCACGCAATGCGCGTCATGGTTGTTGAGACTGGCGAGCGTGTTGATGGCCGTGTGGCTAACGAGATTCGTCCAATCATGGTCAAGCCTGATTACCTGCCACTTGTTCACGGTTCTGGTCTTTTCCAGCGTGGTCAGACTCAGGTTCTCTCCATTTGTACGCTTGGCATGCTCAACGAGTGGCAGCGTCTTGATACCATTGAGCCAATGGACGGCAAGCGCTATATTCACCACTACAACTTCCCACCATTCTGCACCGGTGAGACTGGCCGTATGGGTAGCCCTAAGCGTCGTGAGATTGGTCACGGAGCTCTTGCAGAGCGCGCACTTCTGCCTGTTATTCCTTCTGAGGAAGAGTTCCCTTACACCATCCGCGTTGTTTCTGAGGTAATGGAGTCTAACGGTTCTTCCTCCATGGCTTCTACCTGCGGATCTACGCTTTCCCTTATGGATGCGGGCGTTCCTCTGAAGCGTCCTGTTTCTGGTGTTGCAATGGGTCTTATTCAGGAGAACGGTAAGACTGTTGTTCTTACCGATATCCAGGGTCTTGAGGACTTCCTTGGCGACATGGACTTCAAGGTCTGCGGTACCACCAAGGGTATTACTGCAATGCAGATGGACAACAAGGCAACTGGTCTTACTCCAGAGATTCTGCGCAGTGCACTTCTTCAGGCTCAAGAGGGTCGTATGTTCATCTTGAACAAGATGCTTGAGCAGATTCCTGCACCTCGTACTGAGACCAAAGAGACCGCTCCACAGATTATCTCGCTTTCCATTCCAACCGATAAGATTCGCGACGTCATTGGCTCTGGTGGCAAGGTTATCCGCGGTATCCAGGAGGATACAGGCGCAACCGTTGACATCCAGGAGGATGGTACCGTCTTTATCGCTGGTACCAACGGTGCTGCTGAGGCTGCTGCTGACCGCATCAAGGCTATTGTTAAGGTTCCAGAGGTAGGCGAGGAGTACACTGGTCGCGTTGTTGGTCTCCAGCCATTCGGCGCTTTTGTTGAGCTCCTTCCTGGCAAAGACGGCCTGCTTCACATTTCCCGCGTTGCACAGGGACGTGTCGAGAAGATCGAGGATGTCCTGGCTGTTGGCGACGAGGTTAAGGTTCAGGTCCTTGAGGTAGACGAGAAGGGCAAGATTTCTCTTGACCGTCTTGATAAGCCAGAGGCACCACAGGTCGCTCCAAAGAAGGAGCGCGAGGAGCGTCGCCCACGTCGTCAGAACGACAACGGCAACTCTGAGCGCAGACAGCCACGCCGTCACCACGACGCATAAGCTACGCTCAAACTCAAAAGGTTTCTCGCCATGCGAGACCTTATACACATGAGATAGTAAAGAGAGCTTCGATGTATGTCGGAGCTCTCTTGTTATTCTGTTGAGATTTTGATTCTTTGGGAATATATAGCGTAATACGTGCTGATTTTTTATATAATTAAACAACATGTAGATTTTGCAAAAAGTCTTGTAGACGGCCCTTTGGGTTGCGTCTGTTATAGAAAGTTGTTTTGAAAGGAAAGTTTTTTAATGCCTAAGAAAGATCCAGCTCTTAAAGTCATTCCTATGGGCGGACTTGATGGCATTGGCAAGAACATGACCGTTTTTGAGTACGGTAATGATATGGTGCTTGTCGATGCTGGTTTGATGTTCCCAGATGACGAACAGCCTGGTATTGACCTCGTTTTGCCAGACTACACCTACGTACTAGAAAATGAAGATAAGCTTCGCGGTATTTTGATTACCCACGGTCACGAGGATCACATTGGTGCTCTTCCATACCTGCTTATGGATCTTACTCGTAAAGTTCCAATCTATTCCAGCAAGCTCTCGCTTGGCTTTATT
>CAUTGQ010000136.1:0-3173 GCA_963538075.1 uncultured Atopobiaceae bacterium | reverse complement strand
TCTATCGCTGTGACTGGAGTTCAGACGTGTGCTCTTCCGATCTGTAGCTCCTTATGCAGAAGTGTCTTTAGAAGACGCAACTCCGCTGCTTACTCCGCTTCTTCTTGCTGGTAAAAAGGCCAAGAAGGTCCTTATGGACTACCTGGGAGAACAGAAGCTTCCAGAAGACTCAAAACTTTGTAATCTTATGCTTGACCAAACAATCCCTGCTCTTGTGGCAAATGTTTCAACCAAGAAAGTTCCTGCATATCTGGTTATGGTTCCACCGGTACATACGGTAATTCTCTTTAGGAGCCTGCTTTCTTTCGAGATGGTTCATCCTCTTGGACATAAACAGCTTATTGAGGGTCTTAAATCATATCTTCCATGGTTTTCAGAACTTGCAAGTAACACTAAAGTAGTATTAGCTAAAGATAAACTTGAAGGTTGGGGTTTGCTTAGAACCTCTGCTGATTTCATTGGTGCAAGGGGAGACCTTCTATGAAATATGCAATCAATGCAGTAGGTGTTCCAGCTCCTATGGGACCATACTCGCAGGGTACTACCGCGGGAAGATTAGTCTTTGTAACTGGGCAAATTGCAGTTACTGCAGAAGACCCAAAGAAACTTATTGACGGTGGAATTGAAGAGCAAACCACCCGTGTCATCCATCTTGCTCAGTCAATTCTGGCGGAGGCAGGTTGCACGCTCTCTGATGTAGCTCAGACAACTATCTACCTTGCTGATATCAATGATTTGCCTAAGGTAAATGAGATTTATAGGCAGTACTTTGTTCTTCCTGCACCTGGTCGAGCAGTTGTTGAAGTTTCTGCGTTGCCACTTGGTGCGCTCATCGAAATGGACTGCATTGCGTGTCGTTAAGCGTTATTATTATGATGTAACCAAATTAAGGAGAAACCATGTCAACTGACGACATCAAACAGCAGTCACCAGACTCAACAGAGATTTTCCGCATGCCATCAGCTGACGCTACGGTTCCAGACCTTATGGCTCAACAAAAGCCAGCTCATCCTGTCCTTACTATTGTTAAGGGACCACAGACTGGTCAAACTTTTGAGCTCAATCTTCCACAGATTTCTCTTGGTAGAGATCCAAAGAGCAGCGTTTTCTTGAATGACATGACAGTTTCTAGAAATCATGCCACCATTGACCTTTCAAATCTTGCGCTTGGTTACGCAACTATTGAAGACCTTGATTCTCTGAATGGTACCTGGGTTGATGGTGCCATCATTAACAAAGCTACTTTGCGTGATGGTTCAACCATTCAGATTGGCACCTTCCGCATGGTCTTCCACACCAGTAGAGTTTCAGCTTAAGGTTAAAGGATAGCTTTATGGCTGATTCAGGCTTTCTTACCATTGGTAAAGTAGTCAAGAAATTACAGACTCTCTATCCTGACTTGAGTGTTTCTAAAGTTAGATATCTGCAGGATGAGGGCTTACTTACTCCTACCAGAACTGCTGGTGGTTATCGTCTGTATTCCCAGAAAGATGTTAAGCGTCTTGAGACTATTCTGTATCTGCAGAAAAGCCGTTTTATGCCGCTCTCAGTTATTAAAGAAGAGCTTGATAGACAAGACAAAAACCCTGAAGCTGAACAACAGGTCCAGAGTCAGACTGACGAAGCTAGCGTATCTGATGCTCAGGCTGCATCTGAAGCTCAAAGTTCTTCTCGCCAGGCTCAACCTCAGCTTGATGGAAAGCAAGTATCTCAGGCAATTCTTGGTGCCACGCATGCCGATGCTATTGTGGTACCTGTAGATGATCCTGAGGTTGTTCAGAAATATCACGCTATTGATCGCATTCCAGAGATTGTGGGATGCTCTGTAGGTTTTGTGCGCCAGCTTTCTGAGGCAGGCGTTATTACCTTAAAGCGCTCTCCACATGGTAGAGATCTTGTGGACGGCAAAGACCTTACGCTCATCCGCCTTTGTAGCGAGCTTCGTCACTTTGGTTTTGAGCCCAAAAACCTGCGTCAATACGTTATGGCCGCAAACCGAGAGTCTAGTATGTTTGCAAAGTCACTTGTCGTATACGCTAAAAAGGGCGGGGGAGTTGAAGTTGACCATACTGACGAGACTCGCCAGAAGTTTATGGCCGCTCTGACCCGCATGTTAGGCCTTACCAATGCGGTCAGAAATGAACTTATCACCAAATTAATTCGTGAATCTTTTAAGGATATGCACTTAGACGAGTAATCTAGGTATATATAACTATTCACTGATTTTGATTTTGAATGTGAGGACATTGTGTCTACGTATGATTATGAGAGTCATATCATCAGCATTCCTGATTATCCAGAGCCAGGCGTTATCTTTAAAGATGTAACTCCACTTTTTAAAGATCCTGAGTGCTTCCACGCAGTTGTTGATGACATTGCAGAGCACTTTGCTGATGCAGGAATCACCAAGGTTATTGGTGCTGAGGCTCGTGGTTTTCTTGTTGGAACCCCTGTAGCCTACAAGCTTGGTGCAGGCTTTGTTCCAGCTCGTAAGCCAGGTAAGCTGCCTCGTGAGGTATATGCTCAGGCATATGACCTTGAGTACGGCACCAGCGAGCTTCAGATTCACACCGATGCACTTACCCCAGACGACGTGGTTCTTATTGCTGATGACCTTGTTGCTACTGGCGGTACCTGCGTTGCTTGTGCTCAGCTTGCCGAGAAGGCCGGTGCAAAAGTAGCTGGTTTTGCGTTTGCGCTTGAGCTTTGCTACCTCCACCCAAGAGAGATTATTGGCAAGTGCTTTGATCAAGAGGTATACACCCTTATTAAGGTTCAATAAGCCTCATCGCTTACATCAGATCTTCTTTAGCTGATAATTTTGGCTGACAAGACTACGTGCTTGTCAGCCATTTGTCTTATTTATCTAAGCAATTTGTTACTCAACGTAAACTTGTTTGCAATACATAGAATTTCTCCATAATTGCAGGTCAAAGATAAATTTATGCAATGATATTTACCTATTCCGCATCAAATAGCTGCATAAATGTTCTTTGAAATTTGTATGAGATGACATTTTCGGGGTAAACTATTCAAATACTCGATAGGGTAGCTTCCTGTTTACACGGGTTTCTCGCCAAGAAATCGGCGAGTTGACTTTGATTTTTTATCAAATGAGCTATCCTAGATGGCAAAGCAAAGCAACACGTTGCCCAATTGATTTCGTGCTTTGC
>CAUTGQ010000135.1:0-3181 GCA_963538075.1 uncultured Atopobiaceae bacterium | reverse complement strand
GTGTGACCATAAACAAATGCATCAAGGCTTGGCATCTGAGGCCACTTATCAACGCTGTTGTGAACGCCAGGGCCAAAGACGTGACCGTGGGTAAAGAAGATAGTGAACTGCTTACCAGTCTTTGGGTCCTTATCAAACAAGATGTTGTAATCAGCCATGCAAGGGAAGTCCAGAACCATCTGGTCTACCTCTGCCTCGCAATTTCCGCGGACCGCAATGACCTTATCGGAAATGCTGTTCAACATCTCAATAACGCGCTTTGGTGCGTAGTCTGCAGGAAGATCGTTACGAGGGCCGTGATAGAGCAGATCTCCCAGAAGCAAAACGTACTTTGGTTGCTCCTCCTCTATAACCTGCATGAGCTTCTCGCAATAGTCGGCAGCGCCGTGAATATCTGAAGCAATTACAACCTTCATCAACGTATCCTCTCTATACGTGTTTCTACACGTAGCTTCATACGCGTGCATCAATCAATTATTTTATGGTATTAATGACATCCAGCCAGTTACAAGCGCTGGCAAATCGGTCACCGTGCAAATGCCTGCTTAGAACCTACCGGTCATCCTTGCGTCAGGATCAGCCTCGGAAACACGTTGACGAAGATCTGCAATAGCCTCAGGTATCTCGTCTGTGTTGTACGGCGTCATCTGGTACACCCAGTTAATCCAGTTGCGATACAGCAAGTTGGCATGTGCGCGCCAAGTAAACAGCGGTTGCTTTTCTGGATCGTTATCAGGGAAGTAATTCTCCGGCAGACGAATAGGCAGACCCTTATGGAAGTCGCGCCAATACTCCTCTGCAAGCGTATCGCGGTCATATTCAAAATGACCGGTTACAAAAATCTCGTGGAAATCTCTTGTAGCGAGAAGTGCAGGACCGCTGGTAAAGCCCTCAGAAAGTACGGCAAGCTCGGGGTGGTCTACCAGAGCTGATGTCTCAATCGCAGCATGACGAGAATGCGGCATGTAATGTACCTCGTCAAATCCATTGGTGAGGAAGCAATACTCATCGCATAAACGCTGTGGGAAAATACCAAAGAGCTTAGCGCCCAGCATCTTCTTGGGAATGTCGTGCAAATAATACAGGCCAGCTAGTGCACCCCAACACAGGTACATGGTAGAAAAGACATGCTCCTGAGACCAGTCAACAATGCGACAAAACTCATCCCAATAGTCAACGTCCTCGTATTTAAGATCCTCGATAGGAGCGCCGGTAACAATCAGACCGTCGTAATTTTTATCTTTGAAGTCATCAAAAGTTGAATAAAACGTTACCAGATGGTCGGCGGCGGTGTTTTTAGATTCATGTGAAGAAATACGCATAAAGTCACACGTTACCTGAATAGGAGACTTTGAAATCAGACGGAGAATCTGCGTTTCAGTCTGAATTTTCTTGGGCATTAAATTCAAAATTGCCAAGCGCAGCGGACGAATCTCCTGGTGTTCTGCAACTTCTTCCTCAAGCGCAAAAATGCGCTCCTCTTGCAGCGTCTTCTTAGCTGGTAAACCATCTGGAATATTAATAGGCATGGTAACTTCCTTTAGCTAATCGTTGCACATAAGTATACTTGTTTGTATGGAAATAACTTTTGCCGAGCTCGGGCTAAACGAGCAAATTCTGGCAGGCGTAGCAACACTTGGGTTTAACGCGCCCACTCCCGTTCAGGCCGCGGCAATTCCCGCTGTCCTTGCGGGCAAGGATGTTGTTGCGTCAGCGCAAACGGGAACGGGTAAAACTGCGGCGTTTATGTTGCCTACGCTGCAGCGCATTGCTGTCGAGAAACCCGGTGGGGCCGAGAAGCGCGACGCCAAGGAGCCCAACGCGAGCGCCAAACCCAACGCGGCCGCCGGGCGCAGCGCCAAGCGCAACGCCAAGCAAGGCGGCGCCAAGCGCAACACGTATCCCCGTGCACTCATCATCACACCAACGAGAGAGCTAGCTGCTCAAATTGATGCTGTTGCCAAGAGCGTTTGCGCATCCACCGGTCAGCAGGCCGTCATTGTTACCGGTGGCGCTCGCTACAAGCACCAGATAACCGCACTACAAAAAGGTTGCGATGTGCTGGTGGCAACACCTGGCCGCCTGATAGATCTTCTCGACAAGAAGCATACAAGTCTGGAGAACATTCAGGTGCTGGTGCTTGACGAGGCGGATCGTATGCTTGACATGGGATTTTGGCCAAGCGTTCGCCGCATTATGGAGCAACTGCCCAAGGCGCACCAAACACTGCTTTTCTCGGCAACGCTCCCCGCGTCAATTACCTCAACCATAGATGCGCTGCTTAAAGATCCAGAGCGCATTGAGATTGCAAGAACTGGACAGACTGCGGCAACAATCGCGCAACATTTATGCTCGGTCACTCAGGGACAAAAACCGCAGCTCTTAAAGGCTCTTATCGACTCGTTTGATCCTGCGCCAGAGCGTGTGTTGGTGTTCTGCAGGACAAAATCACGCGTTGACAGTATTTATAAAAACCTTAAAGCCGCAGGTCTCAAGGTTGATGTTATGCATGCGGACCGTCCGCAAAAAGCTCGCGCGAGAGCGCTGGAGCGATTCCGTAGTGGCGCCATTCAGGTTCTTGTTGCAACCGATGTCATGAGCCGCGGCATTGATATCCAGGACATTGACTCTGTTATCAATTTTGATGTGCCACTTGATTCCGAGGATTATGTTCACCGTATTGGCCGAACAGGCCGTGCAGGAGCCGCAGGTCAGGCGTTCACTTTTATGGGGCCAGATGAGGTCACGCCGCTCAGAGAAATTGAGTATTTCACAAAAGCGCTCATTCCTTCATGGGATTTACCTGGCTTTTCTTATGACTCGGGTCGCATTATGCTTCAAGACTCCCGCTCTACCACCAAGACCACACGTTCGATGTTCTCGGGCTCAAGGTCAAGGGGCAAAGGATTTGGATTTGGCGGCAGATACGGCCGACACACGTAATCTATAATCAGACGCAGTCAGCTAATACAGGAAAGGAATCAAACATGGGCCCTTTTAGTAATGCTGGTATAATTTTTGCTCTTGGAGCTGCAGTTTTACACGTGGTCATATTTTATCTTGAGTCATTTGCCTGGACTTCTGACGGTGCGCTCAAGGCCTTTAACATGACAAAAGAAGAGGCAGAGAGCACTGAGAAGATGGCTTTTAACCAGGGATTTTATAATCTCTTTCTTGCTAT
>CAUTGQ010000134.1:0-3183 GCA_963538075.1 uncultured Atopobiaceae bacterium | reverse complement strand
CGTAAGGAGACACTCTTTCCCTACACGACGCTCTTCCGATCTGCAGAAGGTTCCATCATTTGCACGCTTGTTATGCTGGCAAGCATCCTGATTCTTGCCTATCATCTCAGGAAATCTGGCAAGCTCTTTGAAAAGAAATCTGCCGAGGTCGCAGGTGCAAATCTACAAATTTCATACTACGCTGAATTTCACGAGCGCATTGCATTCTGTTCACTTAGATAGACCGATTTTCTCGTCCGCTTCTCCCACACCTTAAGGAGAAGCGGTTTGTGTATATACGGTCAATTTGCAGCTTGAGCAGCAAGTCCTTCTCGCTATTTATTATGATTTACCTATCTTGTTGCTGTTTGAGGAGAAATAATGCGCGCTAAGAAAGTTTTGAGCATTTTATTTGCTCTTGCTCTTGTTTTGAGCAGTCTGCCTGCATCCGCTATTGCAGAGTCTATTGAAGATGCAGGTAAATACTCTGTTGTAGTCTCGTACGTTAACGTATTAAACGACGAAGAGATTCACGCTCCTTCTAAACAAGTTGTAAATGAAGGAGAATCTTGGTCTGTTACAGCTCCAACAATTACTGGCTATGACTTGGTAGATCCTGCTCAGACAACCATTACTGGCGTTGCTTCTGGCTCAGATCACTACATTAAACAGACCGTCTATTACATGCCTGGTTATGTTACCTACACCGTTAAGCGCATGAAGGAAATGACTACCGGCAATTATGTTGAGGCGTCCTCCGAAGAAAATTACGGTGTGCCCGATTCGATTGTTACTGCTTCCGATGTTACCTATCCAGGTTTTGTACGCACAACTACAGACCTTTCGCTCAAGGTTACCGCAGATGGTAAGGCTGTAAAGTACATCTACTATGACCGCAATCCTCGCAGCGCAATCTACTTCTCAACTTCTGGCAGTGAGCTGTCTCCTGTAATTGGAAATCCTGGAGATCCTGTTCCTGCCGTCCCCAATCCAACACGAACTGGTTATACCTTTGCTGGTTGGGATCTTAATGACGACGGTATTGCAGATTCTTTGCCTGCCACCATGCCTCAAGAGCCTGTTACTGCAAAGGCACTTTGGACTCCAGCAACAGCAACGTATCACTACGCCTATTTTATTCAGGATCCAAACAATCCCTCTAACTACAACTACGTCACAACCACCGCAGCTTCCGGAACCGTTGGAACAATGACTGCAACTGCTCCTGTTCAGCCAAATACAGGTGTTTTCCGCTTTGAAACATACAGTCACGAGAGCGATCCAACTCCTATTGCAGCAGATGGTTCCACCACTATTAACGTTTACTACAACCTTGCAACTATCACCGTCAACGTGCGTCCAAAAAGAAATGGCTCCATTCTTGCAACGCTTACGCTTCGTTATGGCGAGGCGTTTAATCCTTACGCCATTAATCCCAATACCGGCAACAAGTACAGCGACGACATGCTTGCCGCCATGCGTGCCGATGATCCTTCTGGAACCTACTATTGGTACGGCATAATCCCTGGTGTCGGCGGCACCGCAACCACCTTCCAGGCAAAAACAACTGACCCGGGTTCTAAAATCACTGCAGATAATGTGCTTGAAATTTACGGTCGCTATACCAATTCCACCGCTCTTGGTCCACGTTACCGCTTCTACTACTATCAAAACCTTGATGGCACCTACGATATGGGCGGCGACCACACGCTTTCTCGATCTGGCATGATTACAGAGATTGCTAGAAACGGTGGTGACGGCTATCTTGAGAGCGAGAATAGACATCCTGGTTTTTCGTATGACGGCTACCGCATGAGCATTGGCCATTTTGATGGAACCAATTACGATACGCTCGGTTGGACCAGTTGGCAGCCATACAACTACGACTATCTCATCACTGATTACAATTCCAACTTGATTGAGCACCGCTATAAGCGCAATACCTATACCGTTACTTACGTAAGCTCTGGTACAACTGTTGCTACGCACTCTCATCTCTTTGGAGAGCCCTTTAATGCCAGCACCGATGTTCCTGGCGCCTCTTTAACTTCTCCACGCCCTGGTTATGTTTTCAAGGGCTGGTACGACAACTCGGAGACCGTGGGCACTCCTGTTACCGACACCACTATGCCTGCAACCAATACCGTGTTGTACGCCAAGTGGGCGCCTCTTACCGCAACCGTTACCTTTGACTCTGAGGGTGGCTCACCAGTAAACTCGCAGGAGCTCACCTACGGAGATGCAGCTACAAAGCCAGCTGATCCCGTACGAGAGGGCTACACCTTTGCTGGTTGGATTCTCTACACCAACGGTAACCCCTCTGTTTACAGCTTCTCCGCAGCAGTTACAGGCGACATCACCCTCCACGCACTCTGGAAGAAGAACGACTCCTCCGTCTCCTACACGGTCATTCACCAGACAGATGATGGTCAGATTCTCTCAACCACAACTGAGACTGCTCCAATCGGCTCTCTTGTCAGCAAGTGGGCACTCGACGCAGCTGATCGCGGAGACTACGCCTATGTAGACGTTTCTTCTCGCTCTATAGTTCTTGATGAGAATGCCGAGAATAACGTCTTGACCTTCACGTATAGCAAGGAAGCTCGCTACAGCTATACCGTCCATTACGTTGACGCACAGACCGGCGAACAAATCCATTCCGACGATATTATTGGCAGCCAGACGCTCAACCTGCAGAATGTTTCTGCTCGTGAGATTGACGGTTACACACTTCAGGGTGACAGCGCCGGATATGTTTCTGCTGACCAGCTTGAATACACGTTCTACTACACAAAGAGCCCTGAAGCACCTGCAGCACCTCAGACCCCAGCAAAGCGTAAAAGCTCTCTACCCGAGACTGGCGACGCCTCAAGCGTGATTCTTGTTAGCACAGCTCTAACCTCCGTGGCTGCGCTGGGAACATCCCTTGTTTTGCGCCGTAGGAAAAGAACCGAAGCATAACAGAAAGTTCTAATGCAACTACAAAACCCGGGGGCCTCGCACTCGGGTTTTTGGTTTGCGTATTCTTGAAGTAGCCGCAGGCAGGCGCAGCTCTAGCCATAAATCTGCAAACCAATCTTCATAACTAAAGCAATAACGTTAAATTCTAATTTCACAGGTAGTTTGATTTTCTCGTTACCTCATCCTTGTAATTAAAATAACGAAGGAGGAGGTGTTTTATGTCAAAGAAACAAATCAATCTAT
>CAUTGQ010000133.1:0-3189 GCA_963538075.1 uncultured Atopobiaceae bacterium | reverse complement strand
TAATTGATAGTGACTTTAAGGTTTGTAAAGAGGTGGCATAATGTAGGCTAGAAGGTAGTAAGGAAATAGCCTTACACCACTTTTTGAGACGTAACTCACTTTTTAGGCTCGCATGGCGCGCCCGGCGAGAAACCCCGTGCACTCGCAGCTCGCGGGTCCAGCGCACGCACAAAAAGAGCCCGGATGCCGCGCAATAGCATCCGGGCTTTGGTGTGTCTAGACGGAGGAGAGGGCCGTTGCTAGACAAGATGTGTATCGTACCTTGTTCGTGTACTGTGCTTATTCCCGCTTCACAGCTTGTTTACACGAGTTTTACTTGCCAACAAACTCCGAGATGGTCTTGTACAGGTCGCTTGCCTGGAAGTCCTTGATAACCTTGGAATCTTTCCTCTGGTCGCAGACCTCAAGCAGTGCCTTCAGGGAAGCCTTATCGGGGTCAGTCTGATAATCTGCCTCGGCCTGAATGAGCTTGTACTTGGCAATGACCATGTCCATGAGCTTGGCGTTGTTGCCCTCGGCGTTTGCGTCGTCGAGGCCGTCAAATGCCAGCGTAGAAACAACACCGTAGCCGCCGGTCAGGAAGTGGTTGCCCACAAAGTCGTTAGGGTTGACCTTGTTGTCAATGACAGGCGAGTTCTTGGTATTGGTGAGCAGCACCAAGCTGGTGTTGTTGTAGACGTCGATGACGGTAAGCGTGCCGGTCCAGCCGGTATGTCCAACAGTTGAAGCATCTGCAATAGGCGAGAAGGCCCACTGGTAGCCAATATGACCTTTGCGTCTCCAGCCCAAGCCGTAGGTGACATTTGTGTCTTTTGGCTTGATGAACTGGTCGTGAACGTCCTCGCTGAAGAGCATGGCGTTGCCGTAACCACCACGGTTCATAACAGTCTGGACAAGAACAGCCAGGTCAGATGCGTTTGCAAACAGACCAGCGTGACCAGAGATTCCACCCATGGCGTAGTAGGCCTTCTCGTCATGGACAGTACCCTGAATGGTGTCTGTACGCATGTTGTCAAAGGTAATCAGGCCGTCACGAGTGTTGCCGTTAAGCTCGGTAGCTGCGATTCCGTCAGCCTTAAAGCCATTGTCTAGTGGGTTAAATGTGACGTTCTTGAGTCCCAGTGGCTCATAAAGAGCTTCCTTGACGTACTGGTCAAGGCGCATGTTGGTGATCTTCTCGATGATAAAACCAAGAAGCATGTAGTCTACGTCGGAATAGGCAGTCTTGGTGCCTGGGACGTACTGCAGAGGGGTCTCGATAATCTTCTGCAGAATCTCATCGCGATTCTGGGAGTACAGCTTCTGGTTTGCGTTTGGCTGAGGATCGTCGGGTTTCTCTGGGTTGTAGTTGCGGTTGTGGTACTGAGGATCTGGCGGGAATCCAGCCTGGTGCTCAAGAATCTCACGGACGGTAAGGTCATTCTTGCCCAGGATCTTATCGCCCTCCTGGTCCTTGAAGTCTGGAATGTACTCCTGAACCTTCTTGGAAACGTCCAGCTTACCATCGGTGACTAGCTTCTCAATTGCCAGGTTAGTGGCATACATCTTTGTGTTAGAGGCCAGGTCATAGAGGGTATTGTCGTCAACAGCCTTGCCATCTTTGATACGAGATCCGTCCTTGTTGTAAGAATTGACGTTACCGTAGTTGGTTTTCTTGATAATCTTGCCGTACCTGGTAACAACCAGCTGAGCAGAGGTAAAGCCGTTGGCAATCTCTGCGTTGATGATCTGGTCAATCAGCTTAAAGTTGTCGTTGTCGGCGTAGTCCTTGGTGCCGTCAATAAGGGTTGGGTAGCCAATCTTGACCTCAAAGGTTGCCTGAGTCTCTTTAACAGTGCTGACCTGCAGGCGGTTGTCGCCGTTGACGGTTACGTCAGAGATATCAATCTGGTTCCAGAAAGAGCCGTCAAGCTTATCGGTTGGAACCTGATGGCCGTTTACAAAGAACGCAAAGCTCTGAGGCTCGGAGCTCTTTACATAGACGGTGCCCTGACCAGCAAAGCAAACAAAGCTGTTGAGCTGGTTGGTGACAAGAGAATCGTCAAAGGCCTCGTTATCGTTGAGAACAGGGAAGACCTTCTCGTACTGGAAGGTTCCGTCTACTGAGTCAACCTTCTTTGCGGTTCCCTTAGCAGCAGTTACGCCACCCTTTGTCTGGCAGGCGGTAAGGCCAAGGCCTGCTAGAGCGGCTAGACCAAGAGCACTTCTACTCAGAAATTGCCTTCTGGTCTGTCCAGCAGGGGAGCCTGCGTTAGATGAGTGCTCAGAGTGAGCGTTTTGATTCTGGTGCAAATCTTCGTTGGTGCGCATATTGTCTCCTTCGGTTTTGCCTTAGGTGAAACACCTGCTATCTCAATTGGCTGAGATAATTTGCGCTTATGATGACGTGCGTTTCATCAAAATTGCAGCTAGTTTGTCCAAGATGAAATAATGGGTACGTTAACGTACTGCGAGTGGTATCAAAAAAGCTGTCAATGGTATCTAAATTTGAATTTTTTAGGCAAAGATGAAATATTTTAATCAGGTTTTACGTGGTCAAATGTCTACTCGATAGTAAAAGTTTTTATGAAGTGATAGTAACGTACCCAAATCAAGGCTTAGTTTTTGCGACAATTGTCCCCGCATTATGCTGGGAAAACATGAGCAGTCGCGCATGCAACGCACATGGAGCGCGCTTACACTTGCGTATGCAATACTACCGTTTACGGCACTGCCTACTTTACAGATGAAATTTTTATGGCATCGTGAAACAATATAGTCAAACGTTTTAGTCAACTGGACGGCCGGAGGTGATTGCGTGAGAGGTGTTCGTCTACGTCTAGAAGAGTATCGCAAGAATGCCAGCTCGGCTGAGCGCGATATTGTCGACTATATTCTGTCGGATCCAGAGGCGGCAGTTGGTCAGTCAATCCATAAACTAGCAGCTCAAACGTATACATCTGCATCAACGGTTGTCAGGCTTTGCAAGAAGCTTGGCTGCGGTGGCTATAAAGAGTTCCAGCAGGCGCTCATTTACGAGCTGGCAGTAAGCAACAAAAGCAACGATATTGCTGTCGGCGGCGTTATAGCAGGTGACACCACTGATGTGATCATCGAAAAAGTTACGGCAAAGAACATTTCTTCGCTGGAGCTTACCAGGCAATTGCTTGATGCTCAGGTTGTTGACTCAGTTGTTTCACTCATGATGCA
>CAUTGQ010000132.1:0-3220 GCA_963538075.1 uncultured Atopobiaceae bacterium | reverse complement strand
ATTCTTCCGTTTGAAGCGTCAATAACCTCTACCAAACGATCATTTACATCTGGTTGCTAAAGAGAAGAAAGCCTGAGGCGACCTACTTCTGTTTTTTCAAGCACATACTCGAGAAGATCTGGGAGCCTGAGGGTTTTCTCGCCCTCATCCTCAAGTTGAGCCTTATAGCTACCAAGATTAATTCCCGTAAGGACAACCTCTTGAGCTCCCCTGCTCATAGCATCTTTTACCTGCGAAACAACCTCACGAGGATCAAGGGATTTTCCCGCACCGCGTGCCTTCCAGACAATGCAGAAGGTACAACGATTATCGCAACCGTCTTGAATCTTAATACCAGGGCGTGTGCGACCTGTTGGAGTTGGCTTGGAGATAACAAGTCCGTCGTCGCTTACGGATTCTGGAGCAAAGCCTAGCTCTTCAAGAACTCTATCTGCAACTTTGTCTTTCTCGGCTTCTACCACAACGTTAGGAGCAAGAGAGGCAAGCTCGTCAGCAAAAAGACTTGCAACACAACCCGTTGCAACTACAAGAGGAGCCCCTGGCATAAGCGCAGCTTTACGCACGGCTTTTCTCGTCTTAGCCTCAGCTTCTGCAGTGACAGCGCAGGTGTTGATGACAATAGCTTGAGCCTCATCCTCTTCAACAATGCGGCATCCCATACGGAGCAGAGAGTCTGCCATTAAATCAAGCTCTACGCGATTAACTCTACATCCAAGATTTATGAGCGCAATTCCATGAGCCATTAGCGCCTCTTCTTGGAAGCCTTTTTGGCTTTCTTGTCTTTATGATCAGAGGAATCTTCTGCTGCAGAATGCTGATCATGCTGCTCATCTTGAGTTTCTTGAGCGCCACTTTGCTTGCGCTCATCAATAAGGGAGGTAAGCGTCTCTAACTGATCTTTAGTCAATCCAGTTGAAGTCTCAATGTGAACCAGAACGTAAAGGTTACCACGAGCCTTAGTATGCAAACGAGGCATGCCTTTACCTGCCACGCTTAGCTGCTGGCCATACTTACAACCTGCAGGTATAGAAATCTCAATAGTTTCATCTTTGATAATGCCGTCAATGGTAACGGTAGTACCGACAATTGCCTCAAGAGAATCTACACTAACTGAAGTAAAGAGATCGTCTCCCCTGCGCTCAAAGTCTTTATGCTGGGAAACCTCAATAGTTACGATGAGGTCACCAGAGGTATCACCCCTGACACCAGCCTCGCCTTTACCGGTAATAGAAATTGACTGGCCAGAATGAACACCTGCAGGAATTTCAACAGAAACACGCTCATGGTCAGGAGTTCTTCCCTGACCTCCACAGGTCTCACAGGCATGTTCTACTTTTTTGCCTGTTCCTTGGCACTCTGGACATACTGTCTGAGACTGCATCTGACCAAAAACGGTATTTTGGACCTGAACTACGGTACCCGTACCATGGCAACGTGGACAATCTTCAATCTTTCCGCCTTCACCAAGGCCAGTACCGTTACAATCATCGCAGGTAGAAAGTCTGTTATATGAGATAGTTTTTGTTACACCAGCAGCAGCCTCTTCCAGAGTGATAGAAAGTCTAATTCCCATATCACTACCGCGAGTACGCTGAGCAGCGCCGCGACCACCATGGCCACCGCCAAAGAAGGAATCAAAGATATCTCCAAAGCCGCCAAATCCACCGCCAAAGATATCTGACATATCCACATAGCCGCCACCAAAACCGGATGGACCATTAGGATCACCATAACGGTCATAGTTGGCACGCTTTTGCTCATCTGAAAGCACAGAATAAGCTTCGTTTACCTCTTTAAACTTTTCTTCTGCATGAGGATCATCAGAAACATCGGGGTGCAGCTTTCTTGCCAGCTTTAGAAAAGCTCGCTTGATTGTTTTTTGATCTGCATCACGAGCAACACCTAAGAGCTCGTAGAAGTCTTTCTTCTCTGCCACGCTTACTAACTCTCCCCTTGTAAAACCTAAAACTTAAATTCCCATATAGCCGACATGGCCTAATCCGGACGTACAAGCATACAAAGTCATAATAATAATTGAGTAGAAGGCACCGTTAATAATTCCTGCAACAAAGGCATTTGCAAAACTTCTCCACCAGCCAGCGTTCATCTTTACGCCATCTGCAAGAACGTTTCTCATGCCAAATATCAAAAGCGGAATCAACACGATGGCAAATAGTGGTGAGCGTAAATTAAGCGCCACAAACACAAGAAGCATTGCAGTTATACCTGTGATACGAGCTCCCGCACGTTGACGGAACGTCAACTGCTCTGAAGGAACCTTAATATTTACAATAAAATCACCGGTTGCAGAACCATTTGTTCCAGCATTTCCCATTCCGGCTACTCTAATCTGATCGCCATTATGAGAGTTAGCGGGTACATCAACCATAATTTCGCTTGCAGATAAAACACGTCCAGAACCACCACAAACATCGCATGGATCTTGTACAACGTGTCCTGCCCCTTCACACTCTGGACAGTCAACTCTGAACTTTCCTACTCCAAAAATAGAAGAAAGATCAATATCAATATGACCCGTTCCGTGACAGGTAGGACAGGTAGTTGCCTCGGCCTTATGCTGCGACCCCTTACCAGCACAAGCATCACAAGTAACAAAACGCTGATACGTGATACCTTTCTTAACGCCATTTTTAGCATCAGTATCATTCAGTGTTAAGTCGTAGACAATATCTGCACCTGTCTGAGGCTTGTATGCACGAGAACGCTTTTGAGATCCAGTAGTCCAACTATTAAAGTTAATATCACCAAACGGGAAGCCTCCCTCAAAAGGAGAACCTCCATAGGTAGATCCACCAGGATAACCAGAAGGACCATAGCCGCCACCGTAGAATGAACCGCTTCTCATTGCGTCATAACGACGGCGTTTCTCGGCATCTGACAGAACAGCATATGCCTCAGAAACCTCTTTAAAACGCTCTTCAGCATCGGGCTCTTTATTGATGTCTGGATGAAGCTTACGAGCTTTAGTTTGAAAAGCTTTTCTAATTTCTTCAGCTGTCGCGGACTCAGAAACACCAAGGATGGCGTAATAGTCCTTTTCGTTCATAGCAGCCATGAAATCTCTCCGATTCAACCCATAATAAATCTGCATCATGAGAACGTTTGAAAGTGTACCCACTTGTTTTGAACTTAATGCAGCACAAACACGTTACAAACGTAAATCCCAAAGATCGGAAGAGCACACGTCTGAACTCCAGTC
>CAUTGQ010000131.1:0-3250 GCA_963538075.1 uncultured Atopobiaceae bacterium | reverse complement strand
GCTTAAGGATGGCGTCAAATTCCACAATGGAGAAACCCTTAAGGCATCTGACGTTAAGTACACCTTCACTCGTATGTTCTTGCCTGCTACCAAGGCAACCTCAATTGACTCCTATGCGTACATTGAGGGCGCTAAAGACATTATTGCCGGCACAACAGAGGAACTTTCTGGCATTGTTATTAAGGACGACCGTCACTTTGACATCAAACTGACACAGCCTTATTCAACCTTCAACGCAATCATGGCTCAGTTCTACGCAGTTATCTACCCAGAGAAGGCCTGTAAAGAGGCTGGTGAGGCATGGGGCACTGAGACCAACTTTATTGGTACTGGTGCTTTCAAGCTTGTCTCTAATGACAGCACCACAGAAGTTGTTCTTGAGGGATTTGCTGATTACCATGAGGGCAAGCCTGGTCTGGATGAGCTCAGATTTGTCTACATTGACGATGCTAACACCCGTATTCTTAACTACAAGAACAACGATGTTGACCTGGTCTTTATTTCTCAGTCTCTTATTCAGCAGTACCAAAATGATGAGTCTATCTCCAAAGAGATTGTCAACTACACGCCTGCATCCACGCAGTTTGTAAACTTGAACCTTAAGAGCGAGAATCTCAAAGATGTTCGCGTTCGTCAGGCGCTCTCTATGGCAATTGACAGAGATACCATTTGCAGCACCATTCTTTCTGGAGTTGCCAAACCTGCAAAGTCGTTTATCCCATCTTCTGAGACTGGCTACAATGAGTCCGCTCCAGAGTTTGAATACAACGTAGACAAGGCAAAGCAGCTTCTTGCACAGGCAGGTGTTTCTAACCTCACTCTTAACGCACAGGTCAGAAGCCAGGATCAGAACCTCATGGTTGCCCTTCAGGATGCTTGGTCCAAGATTGGCGTTACCTGTAACGTTAGCGTTATTGACTCTGGTGTTTGGAGCGACGCACGTACCAACGGAGAACTTGAGGTTACCCTCGTCACATGGTCTACCCTCTCCTTCCAGGGTGTTGAGCACATGGGCTCTTACTTCCGCTCTGACCGCGCTGCAAAGAAGTCTTCCTTCTACAACAGCACCGAGTTTGACAGCCTGGTTGATCAGGCTCGTTCAACCGTTAACGACAACGACAAGGTCCTGGAGCTTACTCGCCAGGCAGACAGTCTTATGACTCACACAGACTATGCTTGCCTGCCTATTGACTGGCCACAGATGCCTTACGTCTTAAAGCCAGAGTTTACCGGCCTCACCGTTTTGGTTAACCCTCACTTCGATAAGGTTAAGAAGAAGTAAGCGTTTCTTTCATACAAAACAAGGGCGAGAAGATCGATTGGTCTTCTCGCCCTTTTGTGTTTGTAAGCCGTTTTAAGACACGACAACAAAATGCACTACTCGGAAATCTTCTCCTCAAGGCGCGCTTCTTCTACGGCCTTCTGAGCCGCCTCAATAGCATGTGCAACCTGAGGTGTGCGGTCGGAATCAGAGAGTAAAGTGTCGTACAGGTGGCAGGCACAGAAGTGACCTGGCTCAGCCTCGATACGCTCAGGAATATGCTCGGAGCAAACTTTCATTGCCTTAGGGCAGCGCGTGTGGAATACACAACCCGAAGGTGGGTTTGCAGGACTTGGAACATCGCCTTGAAGAATACGCTTCTCCTGGATGCGCTCGTGACGAATACGAGGAATAACGTCAAGAAGTGCCTGAGTATAAGGGTGCAGAGGACGCTCAAAGAGGGCATCTTTAGTAGCAAACTCCATCTGATGACCCAGGTACATGACCATAACAGTATCTGCAATGTGGCGGACAACAGAGAGGTCGTGGCTAATAAAGATGTAGGCCAGACCGTGATCTTTCTGCAGCTCTTCAAGCAGGTTAATTACCTTTGCCTGAACAGAAACGTCCAGTGCAGAAACAGGCTCATCGCAGACAACAATCTCTGGCTCAAGCACAATAGCGCGCGCGATACCAATACGCTGACGCTGACCACCCGAGAACTCATGAGGGTAGCGGTACTTAAACTCAAGGTTAAGACCAACTTCCTCCATAACCTCTTCAATACGAGCGTCACGCTCTGCCTTTGTCTTATACGTACCCGCGATATCAATAGGTTCGCCAATGATATCCATGACCGTCATACGAGGGTTTAGTGAGCTGTAAGGATCCTGGAAGATAAGCTTCATCTTCTGACGTGCAAGCTTGAGGTCTTCTCCCTTAAGCGAGGTGAAGTCTTCCCCATCAAGCTCAACCGTACCAGAGGTTGGCTCGGTGAGGCGCAGCACGCACTTGCCAGTTGTAGACTTTCCGCAGCCAGACTCGCCAACAATAGCCAGAGTCTCTTTGCGCCTAAGGTCAAACGAAACATCCTCAACCGCATGAACTGAAGCGTTTGAACGACCAAAAACACCGTTTTTAATGGGGAATCGCTTAACCAAGTTCTTTACGGACAAGATGGTTTTCTCGCCAGAAAGGTCCTTGACGTCTGTATTTTTCTCTTCTGCCATGACTACTCACTCCACTCATCAGTGTATTTCCAACAGCTGACAGTATGGCAATTGTCTTCACCAACAGCAGTCAAGCCAGGACGACGATTCTTACAAATGTCCTTAGCAAACGGACAACGTGGATGGAACGGGCAGCCAGAAGGCATGTGAGAAAGCATAGGAACGCTACCAGGAATTGCATAAAGTTCCTTGGTGTGCTCGTCAAACGATGGAATGGACGCAATCAGGCCCTGAGCATAGGGGTGCAGAGGGTTAGTAAAGAGCTCTGCAGACTGCGCATACTCAACACGATGACCAGCGTACATGACAAGAACCCAGTCAGCCATCTCGGAAACAACGCCCATATCATGCGTAATCAGCATGACGGCGGTACCCAGGTCTTGCTTCATGCGGTCAATGATCTGCAGAATCTGTGCCTGAACCGTTACATCCAAAGCAGTTGTTGGCTCGTCGCAGATAAGCAGCGATGGCTGGCACGCAAGTGCCATAGCAATCATGACACGCTGGCGCATACCACCAGAAAGCTCATGTGGATATGACGAGAAGACCTTCTCTGGTGCAGGAATACCCACCAGTTTGATCATATCAAGAGCCTTCTGATCTGCCTCCTGTTTGCTCATGTTGGGATTATGAACAAGGATGCCCTCACGAATCTGAAGACCAGATTTCATAACAGGGTTCAAGGAGGTCATAGGCTCCTGGAAAATCATGCCAATGCGATTACCGCGGAAGTCACGCATGCCACCACGAGGAAGTTGAG
>CAUTGQ010000130.1:0-3259 GCA_963538075.1 uncultured Atopobiaceae bacterium | reverse complement strand
CCTTACGTTTGGCGTTGCTTTTACCTACGACGATCTTGATGCGTGGCAAGATGTCGACGACTCGTTAGATGCCGTTATTTACCTGCCGTATTTTGGCTTTGCTGTTGATGATTCTTCATCTGCTATGGGTATGGCGGTGGCAGAAAGCCGCTATCTGGGAGATGTTGAAGAGTTTGATAGTTGGCTGATTGCGGCAAACGCTGTTGGAGCCTATGGCAATCAGGTGTTTTGTGGCTCAAGCTTCTTTTTGTCTCCTTCAGGAGATTTGGTCAAACAAGCAGCATCATTCTCAGAAGATATGGTTGTCTGTGATGTTGACCAAGACACCATCGAAAACTTTGATAGAGAAGACACGGCGGGAGTCTATAACAGTGCGCTTACTACCTGGGGCGTATTGGCTACAGGCGTGCGTGATTACACAGTAAAATCTGGCTTTGACGGCGTGTTTATTGCAGTTGATGGCTCGCTCAATTCTCTTGTTACTATGGCTCTTGCCTCAGACGCCTTAGGTCCTATGCGCGTCCACGTACTGTTACTTCCAAATAAAGATTCTCGAGCAACAAGTGCCGCAGAGCTTCTTACCGTAAGACTTCGCGTTAATAAGGTTACTGTGGATAGCACGGTTTTCTCGACATTGACCGATGCAAAGCTGATAAGTGCATATGGCTATACATACGCTGACCAGCACAATTATCTAACGCTCGAGACTGCCGACAAAACCATTCTTGCGCTCAAGGGAACAGAGATCTCTAGTGCTCACTCTTTGTGGCCACTGGGAGATATGTATCATGCAGATATTGTTGACCTTGCAAGGGTAAGAAATACCTTCTCGCCAGCTATTGACCATGCAGTTCTCGAGAATATCTCTGAGGTTGTAACTGATGGCCTAGAAAACGTTGCGCCAACTCCTCAAGAGCGTATCGAGTTTGTTGATTATGTGCTTACCAGCTACCTTGAGTGGAATAAGAGTATTTCTGCCATTGTGGAAGAAATGGGAAAGGTTGACGAGGTTAAGGCAATTATTTCTATGCTCCACGCTCGCCAAAAAGACCGCAGAAATACCACTGAGGTTCTGGAGATGTCTTCCAAGAGCCTTACAAACGCTCAAATTCCACACGCATCAGTCTGGCAAGACAGAATTAGAGATACAAAGGCTTCCGAATCTGACCTGGTAGAGTCCTTACGAAATTCTTTGCGAGAAATTCAGGGAGCTTCTATGCATCTGCCTGAGTTGTCAGTTGATCCAGCAGAGGCTCAGGAGGGCTTTAAGGATATGCTGGAGCTTTTAAAAGAGCTGGCACAAGAATCTGATGCACAAATTGGCATGGTTGACCCCAAAATGTGGAGAGGCCCTTTCTCAGAAAATTAGTTGCATCGTTTTCGCATACTCTGTGATAATATAGAACGAACGTTCTATATTAGGAGGTGCAATGGTAATTCTTGGAATAGACCCTGGTCTTGCTCACACTGGATGGGGAATTGTAGAGACAAGGGGTTCTGAATGCCGTGCACGCGCCTATGGATGCATAACTACAACCGCAGATGAACCAATAGATATGCGCTTGGGAAGAATCTATAACCAGATTGTTGAGGTTATAGATAAGTTTTCACCAGAAGCTCTTTCCATTGAGAGCATTTACTTTGGACAAAACGTTAAATCTGCTATTCCTACTGCACACGCTCGCGGTGCTGCTATTGTCGCTTGTTCTAAAGCAGGTCTTACGGTTGGAGAATATACTCCAATGCAGATAAAGCAGGCTGTTGTTGGTACAGGGGCTGCTGATAAACAGCAGGTTATGTATATGGTTCAAAACATATTGTGCTTGGACCATCAGCCTCATCCAGATCACGCGGCTGACGCTTTAGCTGCTGCAGTTTGTCACGCTAATCTTGTAAGAACCACCTCGCTCGGAAAGGGAAGAATACAACTATGATTGTCCAGCTTACGGGCACACTTGTATCCGTTACTCCTTCAGTTGCTGTTCTCGATGTTAACGGTGTTGGGTATGAACTTGGCATATCAGCTTCAACAGCTGCCGCACTTCCGCAAGCGGGCGAGGCGGGCGTTACCGTTTTAACTCGTATGGTGGTCAGAGAAGATTCAATGGAACTCTTTGGTTTTGCTTCGCGAGAAGAGCGTGCGCTCTTTGATCGCTTGCGTGCAATTTCTGGAGTAGGTCCTAAACTGGCTCTTTCTGTGCTTTCTACGTTTACACCACAGCAACTTGCGGTAATTGTTGCTACCAATGACGGAAATCGTCTTAAGAGTGTCTCTGGCCTTGGTAAAAAGAAGGCAGAGCGTTTAGTAATTGAACTTTCTGATGTGTTCGCAAAAGATGCAGAACTTAAGCAGCTTGTTGGTCTTACGTCTCCTGCAGACTTTGCTGCTATTCCAAAACCTGCTGTAACCTCTGTAGAATCAGAGGCTATTGAGGCTCTTCTTGGAATGGGCTTTACTTCTCAGGAAGCAACGCTTGCTCTTGAGGGGTATGAAGAGGCTGGTGCTATTACAATTGAAGCTGCTATTGGATATGCACTAAGGCGTTTGGGAAGTGGTAATTAATGTGGGAAGCAGATGCAGATAACTTATTTGAGTCGTCGTCTACTCCAGCTCCATTTCCAGGGCACACTTCTCAACGTGTAGTTTCTAGTGGACTTCAGGCAGAAGATCTGGAGCAAGATAGAAACTTGCGACCAAAAACTCTTGATGAGTATCTTGGTCAGGAGCGTGTTAAATCAAATCTCCGTGTTCTTATTGAGGCAGCAAAAAGTCGTAATGAGCCGCTTGATCACGTTATTTTTTCTGGCCCTCCAGGCCTTGGCAAAACAACGCTTGCAGGTGTTTTAGCGGGAGAAATGGGCTCAAAACTTCATACAACCTCTGGCCCCGCAATTGAGCGAGCAGGAGATTTAGCAGCTATTCTCACCAATCTTGAAGAGGGAGATATCCTCTTTGTTGATGAGATTCACAGACTTAATCACCAGGTTGAAGAAATTTTGTATCCAGCAATGGAAGACTTCTTCTTAGATATTGTTATTGGCAAAGGCCCTGCGGCAAGGTCAAACAGGCTTGATATTCCACGCTTTACTCTTGTAGCTGCAACAACAAGAACAGGACTTCTAACTGGCCCTTTGCGTGATCGTTTTGGTATCTCATATCGTCTTGATTACTATACTGTTCCTGAGCTTCAGACTATTGTCATGCGCTCGGCAAACATCCTTGATGTAGAAGTTGATGAGCAGGGAGCTGCTGAAATTG
>CAUTGQ010000129.1:0-3293 GCA_963538075.1 uncultured Atopobiaceae bacterium | reverse complement strand
CCCACAGAAGCGTGGTGTTTGCACCCGCGTTTTCACCACTACGCCAAAGAAGCCTAACTCAGCACTCCGTAAGGTTGCTCGTGTTCGTCTTGTTAATGGCATTGAGGTAACCGCTTACATTCCTGGTGAGGGCCACAACCTCCAGGAGCACTCCATTGTTCTGGTTCGTGGCGGCCGTGTCCGTGACCTTCCTGGTGTTCGTTACAAGGTTGTTCGCGGTGCATTCGACTGCGCAGCAGTTCAGAATCGTGCTCAGGGCCGTTCCCGTTACGGCACTAAGCGTGCTAAGTAATCACGTCCACTACTCGAACTAGTTCTTAGGAGATTAATATGCCGCGTCGCGCAGCAGCAGTACGTCGTGAGGTTATGCCTGACGCCGTCTACAACAATCGTCTGGTAACCCAGCTCATTAACAAGGTCCTTCTCGACGGCAAGAAAGCAACCGCAGAGCGCATTGTCTACGGTGCATTTGACATCGTCGCAGAGAAGACCGGCGAGGATGCCCTCACGGTCTTCAAGAAGGCTATGGATAACATTCGCCCAACACTTGAGGTTAAGCCTAAGCGTGTTGGTGGCGCTACTTATCAGGTCCCAATGGAGGTCAACTCCCGTCGTGCAACTACTCTTGCTATCCGCTGGATGGTCACTTTCAGCCGTAGCCGTAAAGAGAAGACCATGGCAGAGCGTCTTGCAAACGAGATCATCGACGCAACTAACGGCGTAGGTGCATCCGTCAAGCGCCGTGAGGACCTGTACAAGATGGCTGAGGCCAACCGCGCCTTCTCCCACTACCGCTTCTAGTCGGAATTCAGGAGTAGCAAACAAATGGCTAAGACTAAGTACAATCTTAAAGACCTCCGCAACATCGGCATCATGGCTCACATCGATGCTGGTAAGACCACCACTACGGAGCGTATTCTTTACTACACCGGTAAGACCCACAAGATTGGTGAGGTCCACGACGGTGCAGCAACCATGGACTGGATGGTTCAGGAGCAGGAGCGCGGCGTAACCATTACTTCCGCAGCTACCACTTGCTTCTGGAAAGACCATGTCATCCAGATTATCGATACCCCAGGCCACGTTGACTTTACCGCTGAGGTTGAGCGTTCTCTTCGTGTTCTGGACGGCGCAGTTGCAGTCTTCGACGCAGTTGCAGGCGTTCAGCCACAGTCAGAGACCGTTTGGCGTCAGGCAACCAAGTACGGCGTACCTCGTATTGCATTCATCAACAAGTTTGACCGCGTAGGCGCAGACTTCTTCCGTGCAATCCAGACCATGCGTGACCGCCTTGGCGCAAACGCAGTTGCAGCTCAGGTCCCAATGGGTGCTGAGTCCAACTTCTGGGGTCTTATCGACCTTGTCACCAACACTGCATGGGACTTTAAAGAGGATGCTAAGGGCATGATTTACCCTGAGCCACTCGACGAGATTCCTGCTGAGTTTGTAGAGATTGCAGCTGAGAAGCGTGAAGAGCTTCTTGAGGCAGCATCTGACTTCTCCGAGGAGCTCATGATGGCTGTTCTCGAGGGCGAAGAGGTTGACGTTGAGACCCTTAAGGGCGCTCTTCGTGCTGGCGTTCTTGCTGGTGAGATTAACCCTGTCTTTGTTGGCTCTGCTTACAAGAACAAGGGTATCCAGGAGCTTCTGGACGCAGTCATCGACTTCCTCCCAAGCCCACTGGACGTTCCAGAGATTGACGGTGTCACTCCTAAGGGTGACGAGGCTGTCCGTCACGCAGACATTAAGGAGCCTTTCTCCGCTCTTGCATTCAAGATTATGACTGACCCTTATGTTGGTAAGCTTACCTACATTCGTGTTTACTCTGGTCAGGCTGAGGCTGGTTCTTACGTTTACAACTCCGTCAAGGACAACCGTGAGCGCTTTGGCCGCATCCTCGAGATGAACGCAAACGATCGTGTTGACCGTGAAGAGTGCTCCGCAGGCGACATCGTTGCATGCGTTGGTCTGAAGAACACCACTACTGGTGACACTCTTTGTGACGAGAAGAACCCAATCATCCTTGAGTCCATCAGCTTCGCAGATCCTGTTATCGACGTTGCTGTTGAGCCTAAGACCAAGGCTGAGCAGGAGAAGATGTCCATCGGTCTTGCTAAGCTTGCTGAAGAGGATCCAACCTTCCAGGTTCACACTGATCACGAGACCGGCCAGACCATCATTGCTGGTATGGGCGAGCTTCACCTTGAGATTATTGTTGACCGTCTCCGTCGTGAGTTTAAGGTTGAATGCAATGTTGGTAAGCCACAGGTTGCTTACCGTGAGACTGCTGGTAAGGCAGTAAGCCATGCTGAGGGCAAGTTTGTCCGTCAGTCCGGTGGTAAGGGTCAGTATGGCCACGCAGTCATCGATCTTGAGCCACAGGAAGAGGGCAAGGGTTACGAGTTTGTCAATGCTATCGTCGGTGGTGTTATTCCTAAGGAGTACATCCCATCTATCGATAAGGGCATCCGCGAGGCTCTTGAGAACGGTGTCATTGCTGGTTACCCAGTAGTCGACATCAAGGTCACCCTTGTTGACGGTTCTTACCACGAGGTCGACTCTTCTGAGGCAGCATTCAAGATTGCTGGTTCTATGGCAATTAAGGATGCTCTCAAGAAGTCCAACCCAGTCCTTCTCGAGCCAGTTGAGTCTGTTGAGGTTGAGACACCTGAGCAGTACATGGGCGACGTTATGGGCAACCTTTCTTCCCGTCGTGGCAAGATTGAGGGTATGGACGATCGTATGGACGCCAAGGTCATCCGCGCTAAGGTGCCTCTTGGTGAGATGTTCGGTTACGCAACCGACCTTCGTTCCCAGACCCAGGGCCGTGCGAGCTACACCATGCAGTTCGATTCTTACGAGCCCGTTCCTAACGCTGTACGCGAAGAGATTGTCGCCAAAAACGGCGGCTCTGCATCCTAAGTAAACGACCACGAGCTCTAGCTCATTTATGGAGGTACCCAAAGTGTCAAGCCAGAAGATCAGGATTCGCCTCAAGGGCTATGATCACGAGGTCATTGATCAGTCCGCTAAGCTGATTGTTGACACCGCACAGAAGACAGGTGCGCGTGTTTCCGGTCCTATCCCTCTGCCAACCGAGCGCAACCTTTACACCGTTATCCGCTCACCACACAAGGATAAGGATTCCCGTGATCAGTTTGAGATGCGCACTCACAAGCGTCTCATCGATATTCTCGACCCAAGCGCTTCTACCGTTGATTCGCTTATGCGTCTCGACCTTCCAGCTGGTGTCGATATCGAGATCAAGCTCTAAGCATACGGCTTAATCCAAC
>CAUTGQ010000128.1:0-3315 GCA_963538075.1 uncultured Atopobiaceae bacterium | reverse complement strand
GGTTGTGGTGACTATATTTTAGGAAATAACCGCACTTCTTTTAAACACCTGAAATACTTGCTTACACCACTTTTCGGGACACGACCGGTATTAAGCATAAGACAAATTCCAGTTTGTCCAAATCATTGAATAACTTTAATGTTGAACTATGCACCTGTAGTGTCATATCGTTTTCGGATGCTAGCGAGCTCTGGGGTTTAAGTGAGTCCGCTCTGCGTAAAGCTGTTGCAAACGGCAAGATAGTTCCAGGTGTGGATGCCCGCAAGTATGGCAAGCAGTGGATTGTTGACCGTGATGCTATGTTGCGCGAGTACGGCAATCCCGTGTGCTAAAAGCTGCGAATACTCAATTTAAGATACTGTCCATTTCAGTGGACAGTATTTTTATGTCATTACATAGACTGGTATTTCTATAAAGTGTGATGTTTTAGTAGACCTCGTGAGATGGGAGTATCAATGGAAAAACAAAGTTCAGATAACCTTGTATGTCCTAAATGTAACAGTACAAATGTTGCTTTTTGAAACAAGCCGCAACCCTCTCATTGAAGTCCTTTCATGTAATCTCATAGTTCAATCATGCAGAATTGTACATTTATGCTTAATATGAAATAATATTCAGCGTAAGTGTTCAATTTGGAAAGAGGGATTCGCTATGATCTTAATTGAGATTGCGAAAGGCCAGAATGGCTACGTGTCAGCATCACAGGTTACTGCCGCTGGCATTCCCAGGAGAAAGCTTGCCGAGGCTGTCGACAGGGGCGAGCTCGTTCAGGTTGAGCGCGGTCTCTACGCTCTTCCGGAGACATGGGAGGACCCATACCTCGCCGCACAGCACCGGTTCTCGCGCGGCGTATTCTCCGATGACACGGCACTGTTTCTGCACGGTATGACCGACCGTGCACCCTTTTCCCTCACTATGACGTTCCCCAGAGGCTACAACGCCACACCCGTCAGGGAGGCGGGGATAGTCTGTCGCACCTGTGCCGACGAGGTGCTTGAGCTTGGATTGGTAGAGCTGACTACTCAGCACAACAATATTGTTAGGGCATACAATCCAGAGAGAACACTTTGTGACCTTGTCAGGGGTCAGGGCACAGTAGACTCACAGGTTGTTATTCCGGCGATGCGGGCCTATGTTAAAAGTCCAAAGAGAGATGTAGAGAAACTAGTTGAGTACGCGCGCAGACTTGGCGTTGAGAAGAAAATCCGAAATTACCTGGAGGTGCTGCTATGAGGATGAAGAATGCAATGCAGCTCAAGGCACATGTGAATAACATGGCCAAGGAGGCGGGCATCCCTACACAGGCGCTTATGCAGAGCTACCTCCTCGAGAGGTTGCTTGAGCGCCTCTCAAGATCGACATGGAGAGACAACATTGTCATCAAGGGCGGCGTGCTTATCTCGTCCCTCGTTGGCATCAGCTCTAGGACCACCATGGACCTGGACACGACGGTCAGAGGGTTCGCTCTTACCCATGATTCTGCAGAAAGAGTCTTTCGCGACATCATGGGAGTGCAGGTAGACGACGATTGGGAGTTTGAGTTTGACAGAATTGAAGACATTCGCGAGACCGATGACTATCCAGGCATTCGCGTACACCTCAAGGGGAGCTATGCCCCCATGTTGGTCCCGCTGACAGTAGATGTCACCACCGGTGACAGAATTACGCCGGATGCGGTGGAGTACAGCTACCCGCTGCTCTTCGGTGAGGGCGAGATTAGCCTCATGGCATATCCGATCGAGACTGTACTCGCGGAAAAACTTGAAACTGTGATATCTCGTGGAGTTACCAATACCCGTCTCCGAGATTTCTATGACATTCATGTTCTGTTGGGTGTCAAGAGAAATGACATCAATATGGAAACATTGAGAAATGCCTTGGTATCGACTTGTGAGAAAAGAAATAGTCAAACCGTCATCGCACGTTGGATCGAGGTGCTCGACGAAGTTACCGGCGATGCTGCTATGCAAGCGCAGTGGGCGACGTACGTGAGGAAGAATCCGTACGCAAAAGGAATCGCTCTTCAGGACTGCTGCAAGGCTGCAAAAAATGTGTTTGTGGAGTTAAACGACATAAACAATAATACCTTCGACAAGTAGTAGAACAATCCTCGCAAGATAATTCAAAGCTCATACAGGTTCTTGCATTTATTGCCGATATCGGCAAAAAACAGCCTCCTTTGTTATAATAATCTCATCAGTTTTTGCCGATAGGGAGGTAAAGCTTGATGGGATTTCTTTCTGCAGCAGATATTGCTGAGCTCTGGGGCATATCTGAGAGAAGTGTGCGCAATTACTGCGCTAATGGACGCGTACCAGGCGCTTTTCTCGTGGGAAAAACCTGGAACATTCCAGCCGATGCGGTAAAACCTTCTCGTAAAAATGCTAAAACATCGTCAACAAGTCCGCTGCTTACGCGCTTGATTGAAGAAAAGGTCTCAAAAATAAAAGGCGGCATTTACCATAAGCTCCAGGTTGAGCTTACCTACAACTCTAATCACATTGAGGGAAGCAAGCTTTCCCTTGATCAGACGCGCATGATTTTTGAAACGGCAACTATCGGTGTTGAAGAAAATCCTGTTCACATTGATGACATTGTAGAAACTCAGAATCACTTCCGCGCTATCGATTACGTGATTGACCACGCAAAAGATCCCCTTACAGAGGGCATTATTAAAGAACTGCACCGTATTCTGAAAACGGGAACTACAGATTCTGTACAGGACTGGTTTGCTGTTGGAGATTACAAACTCTTTCCAAATGAGGTTGGTGGGCGAGAAACCACTCTTCCAGAAAATGTTGCTCAAGAGATGAAGTCGCTGTTAAAGGCTTATAACTCAAACAGCTCCCATTCCTTTGAAGACATTGTTGATTACCATGTTCGCTTTGAGCGCATTCATCCATTCCAAGACGGCAATGGGTGTGTCGGCAGGTTGATCATGCTCAAAGAATGCCTTACTTATGACGTTGTTCCGTTTGTCATTTCTGATGATATGAAGTCTTTCTACTATCGCGGACTCTCTAAGTGGGATAAGGAGAACGGCTATCTTCTTGATACGTGCCTTACAGCTCAGGATAGATTCAAAGCTACGCTAGATTACTTCCGAATCGCGTACGGTGATAAGTAGGCTTAACTGCTTTTCTCGTTTTAACGTTAAAGTGCTTGACGAGACAGGCGAGCGCAACTCCGAGCACAGCGTTTGGCAGTACTTTGCCGTGCTACCCGACATTAAGTCCGTTGGTGTAATGGGTGATGAGCGTACGTATGCTCGTCCAGTTATCCTGCGCGCCGTTGAGTCGAGTGACGCTATGACCG
>CAUTGQ010000127.1:0-3325 GCA_963538075.1 uncultured Atopobiaceae bacterium | reverse complement strand
AACGCCGTTAGAGTAATAAGCTCCAACTGGAGTGACCATAATACGGAACTCATAGGTAGGAGATGGCTTAACACCAACAGTATTTCCGGTACCAATCATAAATGGACGAACATACAGCGTAGCGCCCGTACCAAATGGCGGCACCCATGCTGCGTTTGCAGAAACAACCTCTTTAACAGCAGCAACAAATCTATCCTCAGGAAATGGTGGCATGACAAGACGAGATGCAGAGTCAACCATACGCTGAGCGTTAAGGTTTGGACGGAAGCATACAATATCGCCAGAGACAGTGGTATAGGCCTTTAAGCCCTCAAAAACTTCCTGGCAATAATGGAAGATGTTTGCGCATTCAGACAGTGTAATGCTGTGATCAGTGGTAAGTCCGCCCTCATCCCAAGCACCGTCTTTGTAGTGGGCAACGTAGCTGTAGTCACACTGCGTATATGCGAAGCCAAGCGCTGTCCAATCGATGTCTTTCTTCTCCACTGAGTTTGCCATGGCTTTCCTTTCTCCGTGGGTTTTAAAGAATGAACTTCATCATAAACATGCGGATATGAATACCTAGTCCTATTAAATAGTTTGTAACCGAATAGATATTTTGCGGTATAACGTACATGAGCTGAAGGGAGCAAAAATGAATATCAAACTTAAGAGGACTTACGATGCGCCAGAAGCTAACGATGGGTATCGCGTGCTGGTAGATAGACTGTGGCCTCGTGGTATCAAAAAAGAGAACCTACACGCTGATGAATGGACTAAAACCATTGCTCCTACTACTGAGTGCAGAAAAGCATTCAACCACGATCCAGAGCGCTTTGATAGCTTTGTGTCTACCTATACAGCTGAACTTGACAGCAATCCTGACGCAGATGCCTTTGTCGAACAGCTTAAAAAGCTTGATCAATCTACCGTGACACTGCTTTTCTCGGACAAAGACACTACGTACAACAACGCAGTAGTGCTCAAAAAGTGGCTTGAGACTAAGCTTAAGTAATACGCTTACCCAGCCACGCTTACATCTCTTGCGAGAAGAACTCCTGGTAGAACCCCAATTCTTCAGGAGTATCAATGCTTGACGAGAATAAAATGTCAGGCTCTACGGCGCTAGTGTTCTTGTCTGCAGTGACATCTGCAGAAGCAAGCAAGTTTGCCTGTCCAAGCAAACGCTTAAGCTGATGAGCAGCTCCCGCCCCACCGTCAAAAAATTCTACGTCCCCTAAAACAGAGCTAATTTGCTTCTTGATAAAGGGGTAATGGGTACAACCAAGAACCACGGCATCTACCTGGCCAGCATAATTTCCCAAAAGCTCGGTCAGTCGTTTATGCATCTGTTCTGAATCAGCCTGACCAGATTCAATAAGCTCCACCAGGCCTTCTCCTGGAATAGAGACAACCTTTGCAGAAGGATGCAGGCGCGACTCAAGATTGTGATACTTCTGCAAAGAGAGCGTTGCTTTTGTAGCCAGAACAACCACTGTTCCATGGGGATATGCAGTTACTGCAGGCTTAAGAGCTGGCTCAACACCCACAATAGGTACATGAGGATAGGTTGCCCTCAACTCGTCTGCAGCAGCAGCTGTAGCAGTATTGCAAGCTACAACTAGCGCTTTAGCACCCTCATCGATAAACTTTTTAGCAATAGCAAAAGAGCGCTGGGCAATCTGCGCTTTTGGTTTAGTGCCATAAGGAGCAAATGCAGAATCGCCAAAATAATGAAATTCCTCGTGAGGCATTTGCGCAACAAGGTGCTTAAGCACACTCATGCCGCCAACGCCCGAGTCAAATACACCAATAAAATTATGAGGAGCTAAGCAAGCTTCCATTACAAACCTTTCAAACTGAATGTAAAGTATTTTATACCTTTATCATTCAAAGGTTGATTTGCGTCACTCTTGGGTAGAATGCCAAAGATATGTTTTTAACGATTGGAGTTTCATGAGCAACGAAGGTAAAAAAGTAAAGGTCCACTACGTAGGTACTCTTGATGACGGAACTAAGTTTGACTCCTCCCGTGATCGCAACGAGCCACTGGCATTTACCTGCATGGCTGGTCAGATGATCCCTGGTTTTGATGAGGCTGTCAAAGATATGACCGTTGGCCAGATTGTTGACGTCCACATTCCAGCAGCAGAGGCATATGGTGAGCGCCATGAAGAGGCAGTGCAGCCTGTTCCCGTAGCTCAGCTTCCAGGCTCTGAGAATCTTGTTGCAGGTCAGCAGGTTACTCTGGGCACCCCTGAGGGATACCCTGTTATGGCAACCGTTGTCTCTAACGACGGCACCACTATCGTCTTTGACACCAACCATCCAATGGCTGGTAAAGACCTTAACTTCAACATCGAGCTTCTCGAGGTTGAAGAGTAATCCACTCCCCCTTTATAGGGCGAGAAGGGCGTAGGTGCTTCTGGCATCTGCGCCCTTCCTTTTTGCGTTACATAGACATCAAAAAGAGCTTAGCTGCATGCAACCAAGCTCTTTTACGTAACAAGTTATGAGGGACCAATACCTTAGCTTAGGACAACACCGCCAAGCCAGCCCCACCTTGGAGTACTCAAAGCACCAAGCTGAGAAATCCAAGAACTCAAGCTCTGGCTTCTTACAACACCAGAGAGGCAGTGCCTGACCATGCCGCCACCAATGTAGATGCCAACGTGGCCATAAATCAAAGCTGCAGCAGAGCCACCAAGGGTTGGAACAGCAATAATCATGCCAGGCTCAATAGCACTCTGGTCAGTAGAATAGCACCAAGAATAGTACATATCACAAGCGTTGCCATAGAAGGTGCCAACACCTGCATTTGAGAAGACATTAGAAACCCAAGCAGCACAGAAGCCAGCACCGGTAGATCCGGTATAGCCCGCAGCATTAACAACTGCAGCAGCAGAACCGGAACCAGCAGAAGAGGTTGCTCCTCCGCCGCCGCCACCAGAATAGCTACTACCACCATCGCTGTTGCTTGATGCAGCAGCACGCTGAGCGGCAACACGCTCTGCCTCCTGCTGAGCGGCAAGAAGTTCAGAATCACGCTGAGCGATAAGCTCTTTTACATTGTCATCAAGATTTGCAACAACGTTTGCAGCATCCGCCTGACGAGCAGAAATATCATTAAGCTGAGACTCCTGAGAAGCACGGAGATTCTCAAGTTCAGCCTTCTTATTCTCTAGCTCGGTCTTCTCGGACTGAAGAGCAGCCTTATCAGACTCAAGAGCGGCCTTCAGGTTCTTAACCTCCTCAATCATCTTCTGATCGGACTCAGAAATCTTATCGAGGTAGTAAATATTAGAAGTGAGCTCCTCAAAGCTTGCAGAAGAAAGAATCATCTCCA
>CAUTGQ010000126.1:0-3349 GCA_963538075.1 uncultured Atopobiaceae bacterium | reverse complement strand
AAGACAAAATGTGATATATTACATATAACACCGGCGCGCATCCTCGCTCTGCAGAGAGAGAGGGCACGCCATTTTCTTTATAGAGCCACGATAGCTGTGGCCATTCTCTTCTCATCTTCAGCTAGAAGTACTCGCATCGTCTAACCCCATTGGCTCCAGCCATTTTTGCACTTCACCAAAAGTATACGTGCCTTTTGCCGCCAATCCTGGTATCACGCGAGAAGTACCACACTCTCTCTTGTACTCCTCAATCATGTTGCCAAATCCTCCGCCGCCGTGCGTACAGAACGGAATAACTATTTTTCCAGTCAAATCCGTTGCCCGTAAGAACGAAAGCACCGGAGGAGCAAATGTTTTTAGCCAGTTGGGCGATCCTATAAAAACAGTATCAAAGTCAGCAACGTTTATATCGAATTGCATAAGCGCAGGACAAACGCCCTTTTCTATTTGCGCTCTAACTTCTTTTACCGCCGTGTTATACGAGAAAGAATAGGGCTCTTGAGGCTTAAGCTCCAGCAGCTCACCATCGGTAATCAGCGCAATATCCTCTGCAAGCCTTCTTGTGATGCCGGAATATGAATAATACACAATCAAAGACTTCATGTAAGAATCTCCACTACCAGCCGAGAAGAACGTGCTGTTGCAGCATTACGTCGAATTATTTGCCACAAGTATAGTTGATGGAATTGAGCGTCTGAATGACTTCTTACAGCAAGCATATGCTACAGTGAAACAAAAGCACCCTCGCTATCCCCGCTTGTGGGATGACCGGGGTGCTTTTTTGCTGGCGTGTTTCTGCGTTAAAATCACTATAAGTTGACATAAGCAAAAAGGACACCCAATGTCAAAACAAAACAATCTGAAGAAAATAGTTGGGCTCGACAGCAGATATGGCTCTGAAGACGAGCAATTTGTTAACTTTTTTCTTTTAGTTCAAGCAAAAGCAAACGAACAGGGAAAAATATTCTATATAGATTGTGGCGAAGGCAATATTGCATTGATAGGTGACGCATTAGCTATGGATTTATCAGGCTGGCTTATTAATCAGTCTGATGCTCAAGAATTTGAATCGTATTGGCTTGAAGGATCAGCCTATATTCCTGACAAATTCACCAAATTTGAATGTGAAGAAGAGTGGTTTTTAAAAGATAATACGATTTGTATTAATTTGATTACCTTTTAAAGAACGCCACTACACCAAGACCTCTACACGATGTGTTTTTTAGACGCATGGACTATGTTATAGTGAAGCAAAAGCGCCCCGGCTATCCCCCTTGTGGGATGATCGAGGCGCTTTTTTGTTGATATACATGGTCGTAAATCAAAAACACGCTAAACAAGAAGCCGTCACAAAGGACGGCTTTACGCGATTTGCGGGTTTCTACCGCTTTCTCCTCAATCAAGGTGTACTCGTATGTGCATTTGTACTAGTTATCGCGTGTGAAATTATCTCATACACTTTGTACGCGTTCAATCACTCTTTATTCTTTTAGCGTCAGCTTTGATGTGCCCTTCTTGCCGTCATAATCTCCACCGAGGTATCCATGCTGGATGTGCTGCTTGTTTAGTCACCAGTCAGGACGTCACTGCACCAAAACACAATCTCTTTCAAGCCTGTCTTTCACGATCTTGTCGAGCTGCTCTTGAGTAGTTACAGGTTCCTTCAAATCCATTTCTTTCCTTTCAACAGGTTCCGTCCGCTCGGACGTTTACGAGTAGCATTACCCTTGCTACGAGGTAGGTACCGCTTTTCCGCAACGGTTGCGTATATGAAAAAAGCCACTTTTCAGTGGCTTAAATCAACGAAAATAGATACACTTGCTAGTTAAAGGACGAGCCAACGGCTGGACTGAGTCGGGTTTGTTGGTGAATAAAATGCACCTGCTCTCGTGGGTGCATTTTTTAATATGCTCCATCTGCCGTTATCACAAATCACATAGATTTTGTAAGTGGCTTAAATCAACGAAATTGGGTATAATGAAATTAAGAAAACCCGCTTATTCTATTTGATATGGATTAAGCGGGTTTTAATTAGTTTGTTTACCAAGAAACAACAGGAACTGTTCTCTCCTGCTTGAACTGCTCTATCTCTTCCAGCGTAACGTCATCAAGAGTTCGCTCACCAATGAAGATGTCAGCAAGGCTTGCATTAAATTTCCAATTCTTTGCTTTCCAGTCCCAAGAAAAAGGTAGTCCACTTTCAATTTTAACTAGAAGAAGACGGTCGTCACTCGCCATATAATGCGTTCCCATTAGCCGATACCTCCAATCTTTATACAGCAATTACCTTAAATGCCTTCGGGCGTCATGTAGATGACAATTTTGACTTCACTATATAATCAATAACTCTTAATCAAACCAGATCTTCACGACGTCGCCGTCTGCGGATGTAATATCCACAAGTGTGCCACTCTCGCCAGTCTTTGCGGCATCCATAAGTGCATCAAGATTGATGTTAGAGAGCTGCTCCTGAGTCTCCTGATTAAGATAGCTTCCACTGACCTGGATTCCCGAATTCAAGACAAACTTTGCCAGGCCCAGAGGCACACACATATCTACAACGTCGCCGTCGTCGGAGACTACATACAAGTGCAAACCGTGTTTTGCAGAACCGTTGCCAAGGCGAACACCCTTTTTCTTGTTATCGTCAGCCTCATCGTTCTTCTCGACTTTGACCATGCTCTTACCAAAAAGCTTGCCAAAGCTGAAACCTGAAGACTGAGTAGCAATACCCTGGCTGTCCTGATCCGTAGGCTCTTCTACAATCTCTGCGGGCTCGTCAGCTGCAATGGAAATAACCTCAGCAGTACTCTTCTCAGCAGCACTCTCTTGGGCTGCAACACTCTCTTGAGTGGAAGCACTTGCGCCGCTTAAAAGCTCGTCAACGGACACGCCAAGGAAACGCGCAAGATCTGGCAATAGCGAGATATCTGGATAGTTAATGTCGTTCTCCCATTTGCTCACCGCCTGCGGGCTCACGTTCAGCTCTTTTGCCAGACGCTCCTGCGTTGCAGTTCTAGCCAAACGAAGACGTGCAATACGACGACCAAGGGTCTCAGATGAAGTAGTCATAGTTGCTCCTTTTCTCAACTCATTATTACTGAAATAGCTTGCGGGCCGCTGATTTCACTATGAGTTTTAACAATGCGTTCAACAAGAACGCATCAGTTGAGTTAGGTATCGCAACGGTTTCCAAGCACTCAACAGCAGGTTGAGTTCGCAGGTAAACTATGCTTTTTAACCTAAATTTTCTTGCCCTAAAATCGCTCTCCTACTACCATTTAACAAGAAACTTTTTGATGTCCTAGAAAGGTCTGTCTATGGCTGGCGAGAAGAACTGGGTGTTCTG
>CAUTGQ010000125.1:0-3360 GCA_963538075.1 uncultured Atopobiaceae bacterium | reverse complement strand
GCGCTCTCGCTCGCGCCCGCACCGCCCGCGCCGCGCCAGCCGCACTCGAACCAGAGAGGATACCCATGTCTGAAACCACAACTCACCAGCTCCCCGATGTCGCCGAGCGCTTCATGCGTTACGTGCAGGTTGACTCCCAGTCCAACCCCGAGAATGACACCGTTACCCCTTCCACGCCTGCTCAGCACGAAATGGCTCGCTATCTGGGCGAAGAGCTCAAGGCGCTGGGCTGCACCGACGTCACCGTTGACGAGCACGCTTACGTTACCGGCACCTTTGCCGCATCCAAGGGCGCCGAGTCGGCTCCCGCGCTGATGCTTTGCTCGCACCTGGATTCCGTCATCGATGCGCCCGCCTCGGGCATCAAGCCGCACGTCGTTCACTACGAGGGCGGTGACCTGGTTGCCGGCGTCGTCAACGGCAAGACTATCGCTACCACCCAGGAGCAGGTCCCTGACCTCAAGGATTTTGTGGGCATGGACATCATTTGCTCCGACGGCTCCACGTTGCTTTCCGCTGACGATAAGGCCGGTGTGGCTGAGATCTGTGCGCTGCTCAAGCGCCTGGGCGACAACCCCGAGCTTGCGCACCCTACGCTCAAGATTGCGTTTGTTCCCGACGAGGAAATCGGTCACGGTGCAAGCCTGCTTGACCTGGACAAACTCGGCGCAGCGTACGGCTATACCGTCGACGGCGAGGCTCTCGGCGAGTTCAACTACGAGTGCTTCAACGCCGCTCACGCTGACGTCTACTTCAAGGGCGTCATGGTGCACCCCGGTAGCGCCAAGGACGTCATGATCAACGCAATCACCGTGGCTTCCGAGTTCCAGCAGATGGTCCCGGCCTTTGAGCGTCCTGAGCACACCGAGGGCTACGAGGGCTTCTACCACCCAATCGCCATCGAGGGCTCCGCGTCCGAGGTCAAGCTTAGCTACATTGTTCGCGATCACGACGCTCAGATCTTTGCCAACCGCCAGCAGGTTTTGCAGGATATTGCTGCGTTCTTGAACAAGCGCTATGGCGAGAATACCGTTCGTGTTGAGATTCATCAGGAGTATCGCAACATGGCCGAGAAGTTCGAGGGCTACGAGTTCCTCATTGATTACGCGCTTGAGGCAAATCGTGAGGTTGGCATTGAGCCTAAGCCGGTTGCGGCTCGCGGTGGTACCGACGGCGCTCAGCTCACTTTCCGTGGTCTGCCGTGCCCTAACATTGCTACCGGCGGATACAACGCTCATTCCGTGCGCGAATTTGTCCCTGTACCAAGCCTCGAGGTCACCGTTGACCTTCTGGAGAAGCTTGTCGCTAAGTTTGCTGCCCGCGGCTAAACTCGTCGCCTGCAGTTGCGCGCTGTCCGCGAGCCGCGTCGTCGCATCGCGCGCGACCGTTTGACGTGCAGCTTTGCCATTCATAGCTAGATTTCTACCGTCTACGCTCCCGTTCACCCTTGTCAATAAATGGTGTGCGGGAGCGTAGCATAATTATGAAGGGTCATTGTTCTTTTTTTTCACGGAGTAAGGGAGGTCGCAATGCTCGCAGTATTTTTTGGAATTGTTGTCGTTGCGGCACCCGTCATAGCTGCGTTTTTAGAGCACTCGGGAAACGTTGGAATTTCCGAGCGTCGCCACAGCCACCACGATACCTACGTAACTCCCGCCGCGCTTACACGTTCGCTCATTATTGACATGGCATTTGTCAGCGCAATTGCAGTTATCCTCGGATGGCTTTGCTACGTTAATGTATTTACGCCAAACCCAGACATTGTTATGGCATTTTTTGCTTCCTTCTCGGTTGTCATGTTTATGGCGTGGTATATCTTGAGCCGTTATAAGGTCTCGCTTTTTGATGACGAGATGGTTGTAGTGCCCTTTGTAGGCTCTGAAATTTCCATCAACTACCAGGACATTAAGCGCATGGAGTGGGTTGGCGGCCGTCGGGGTTCCGGGTTTAGAGATCTTCTAATTTTGACTTCGAATGCGTCAAAGGTGCGTCTCTCGGGTATGATTGGACTAGACCAAGTGTTGCTCAAGATTGATCGCTTTGACGTCTTGGCACACAGTTCAAACAGATAGAAGTACAATGCTGCGGCTTAGCTTGTGCCAGCGTAGAGCTTGCCAGCTTAGCTCGTGCCAGCGTAGAGCGTGCCAGCTTGGAGCTGCTTTGGCGTAGGGCCGCGTCCGCCTGGACTGCGACGCGCGTCGCGTTTGCCCAGCTACGCAGCATGCAGTAACGGGGGACGTTTGTGATTAAGCTTGTTTTATCTGACATGGACAACACGCTGGTACCTTTTGGCAACAGACGTGTGTCGGACTTCACGCGCAAGGCAATTCACACGCTCCTTGAAGAAACAGATATCGCTTTTGGCCCTTGTACCGGCCGAGATTGCGTTGAGCTGATGCGTCTTTTTAGCCTCGACGAGGCGTGTATGCAAACGGGTGTCATGTCTACAGGCAAACGCGTGCTGTACAAGGGCAAGACTATCTCGCTCTTCGTTTTTGATCACAAAACGCTTCAAGGCGTCGCGGACGCTATTGCAGACGAGAAGAACATGTTCTTGGTCTGCTATCCAGAACAGACCAACCTCTTTAATCCAGCGTATGTTGTCGGTGCGCCTGACAATAAAGACATTCTCGCTGATTACGAGCGTAGAATGGTGTTTGTCTCGGGTATTGTCGACCAAGTCCCCGACGACGTCGATTTTATCGCCGCAACAGTTGCGTGTCCGGGAACAGAGGAGGACATGGAGCGTTGTCGCCAAAAGATTGCCGCAGTCTGTCCAGATGTTTACACGGTTTCGGTCATTCCTCAATGGTTTGACGTGCTGCCCAAGGGTGTGTCTAAGCTGACTGGCTTTGAAACGCTTCTGGAAAGAACAGGTATTTCTCCAGAAGAGGTGCTTGTTTTTGGAGACGGCGAGAATGACATTGATATCCTTAGTAAAGTTCCGCACTCGGTGGCGGTGGCAAACGCAATTCCAGAGGTCAAGCAGGTAGCAAAGCATCACGTAGGTGCCTCTGCAGATGACGGTGTTGCGCACGCCCTGCTAGAGCTGGTGCGCGCAACAAAAGCAGGGGAGACACCCCGTTTTATGATGGAGAACTAGCATGATTAAACTCATTGCATCGGACATGGACGGTACGCTGCTGGACCAGAATTCCGAGGTTCCGCCAGAGACATTTGAGCTGATCGAAGAGCTGTACAAACGTGGTGTTCACTTTGTTGCAAGCTCCGGTCGTCGCTACGATACGCTGCGCTGGTTGTTTGAGCCGGTTGCAGACAAGATTGACTACGTGGCCTCGCTAGGCACGCAGGTCTATGTAGAGAACGAGGTCATCGACCGCGAGGTTTTCTCGTCAGCTT
>CAUTGQ010000124.1:0-3435 GCA_963538075.1 uncultured Atopobiaceae bacterium | reverse complement strand
CTCAGAAACGTTGCAATTGCCGGTGGCGTTGTGGCTGGCGCTACTCTTGGTCTAGCAGCATACGGCGCCTATTCCATTGCTCCTCGCAAGCAAAATGATCGCCTGCTTTTGGAGCGTTGGCACGAGATTGCTCGTCATCGCTATGCCCATCGTGGCCTTTACAACAACGAGGCTGGCATTCCAGAGAACTCCCTGCTTGCTTTCCGTGCAGCTGTCGAGAAGGGCTTTGGCTCCGAAGTTGATGTTCACCTGACCGCAGACAATAAGCTGGTTGTTGTTCACGATTCAGCACTTGATCGCCTCTGTGGTGTACAGAAGATTGTTGAGGAGTCCACGCTGGAAGAGCTTCGTGGTCTTAGACTTCTTGCTACCGACGAGCAGATTCCAACGTTTGAGGAAGTCCTTGAGGTCTATGCATGGAGTGGTTCCGGTGAGCTACCTGCACCTTTGATTATTGAGGCTAAGACACGCAACAATAACGCTGAGCAGCTGACAGAAAAGATTATGCAGGCTCTTGATCTTCGTCCCGTTCGTGCATGCATCGAGAGCTTTGACCCTCGCGTTTTGCAGTGGCTGCGTCAGAACCGTCCTGAGATGCTTCGCGGCCAGCTCTCAGAGAATTTCCTGGTTGACCGTCAGACTAAGCACATGAACATTGCTACGCGAGCTGGTGCCACAGCTCTCTTTGGTAATTCTGTTGGTCGTCCAGACTTCATTTCATACAAGTTTGAAGATCGCAAGAACCCCTTTGTTAAGCTGGCTTGCAATACCATGGGCGCACACCTTATCACCTGGACCGTTAGGAGCGAGGAGGACATGATTGCCTCCGAGCTTGAAGGTGCACCTGTCATTTTTGAGGGATTTATCCCAACTCCCGCGTCGCTGATCAACTAGCTTTCTACTTAGCGAGAAGAACGTTTGGCTTAAACTACGGCCAAAATTTATAGGTTTATCTGGGACTCCACGGGTTTCTCGCCCGCGGAGTTTCTTGTGAAAAGTTCCTTAAGATTGTTGTATGAATATATGTACATATATCAATTTAAGGAGTAGACTAGGCATAACAACAACCCAAGGAGGAGCTATGAGCTCAAAGACAAAGGTGAAAATTGCTCGCATTGTCTGTTCTGCTGTTTTGCTAGGTATTGCTTACGCGGTTGAACACGCATTTGACCTGCAGCTCTGGCAGGCACTGTTGCTTTACCTGTTGCCTTACGCTGTTGCGGGATACGATGTTGTTCTAGAAGCATGGGAGAGCATTACTGAGGGCGAGTGCTTTAACGAAGACTTGCTCATGACCATTGCTACTGTTGGTGCCTTGCTCATTGGTTTTGTGCCTAACGGTTCTCCTATGTTTGATGAGGCCGTCTTTGTCATGCTGTTCTTCCAGGTAGGAGAAGTGTTTGAACACCTTGCTTCCGATAACAGCAAGAAATCTATTGCCAAGCTTATGGATATCCGTCCTGACAGCGCAACGGTTGAACGTGACGGACAGCTGCTTACTATCTCTCCAGAAGAAGTTGGGCTAGGAGAGATTATTGTGGTCAAACCCGGCGACCGTGTCCCTGTTGACGCAGAGATCGTCGAGGGTTCTACCAGTCTTGATACCGTTGCTCTTACTGGTGAGAGCGTGCCTCGTGACGCAACGGTGGGAGACAATATTATCTCAGGCTGTGTAAACCTTTCTGGTGTGGTACGCGCCCGCGTTACTCACCTCTTTGAAGACTCTACTGCTTCCCGCATCATTAAGCTGGTAGAGAGCTCAAACCAAAACAAGTCCAAGAGCGAGAGGTTTATTCGTCGTTTTTCTCGCGTGTATACTCCAGCAGTTGTTTACAGTGCCATTGCGCTGGCGTTTTTGCCACCACTGCTTTCGGGGGACTTTGTAGCTAACGCTTCTACCTGGGCTGTAAGGGCGCTTACCTTCCTTATTGCATCTTGTCCGTGTGCGCTGGTAGTTTCCGTGCCACTGGCCTTCTTTGGCGGTATTGGCGCTGCTTCGAAGGAGGGCATCCTAATCAAGGGCTCTTCGTACATTGATATGCTTTCTACCCTTGATACCGTTGCCTTTGACAAGACCGGTACGCTGACTGAGGGCGTTTTTGAGGTCCTTGCTGTTCATCCTCAGGCCATTGGCGAGAAGGACCTTCTGCACCTAGCTTCTCACGTTGAGATGCACTCCACGCATCCCATTGCTGCAGCTCTTCGTGCTGCTTATCCAAGCGAGGACGATGACTGTGTTATCACGGACATCAAAGAAATTGCTGGTCAGGGCATTTGCGCTAACGTGAATGGTAAGAGCGTTGCTGTTGGCAACAGCGCACTTATGGAGAGCGTAGGAGCTTCTTGGAAAGCGTGCGAGAACCACGGAACCATCATTCACGTGGCTGTTGATGGAACCTACATGGGCCACATTGTTATTTCTGACCGCGAACGAGCTGATGCTCCAGCAGCAATCGCTTCCCTCAAAAACGTTGGCGTTTCTAAGGTTGTTATGCTCACGGGCGATAAACGCGACGTTGCAGAAGAGATTGCTGCTCAGATGGGCATTACTGAGGTTCGTGCTGAACTGCTTCCACAGGATAAGGTTTCTGCCGTTGAAGGCCTTCTTGCCCAAAAGACAGCTGGTAAGTCCCTTGCTTTTGTCGGTGACGGCATCAATGATGCACCCGTTCTTGCACGCGCTGATGTAGGCGTTGCTATGGGCGTTTTGGGGTCTGATGCTGCTATTGAGGCCGCCGACGTAGTTCTTATGGACGACAAGCTTTCTAAGCTCTCAAAGGTCGTAAAGATTGCTCGTCATACCTTGGGTATTGCAAAGCAAAATATTGTGTTTGCTATTGGCGTTAAGGTTGCTGTTTTGATCCTTGCAGCCTTTGGTTTGGCTCCCATGTGGCTAGCGGTCTTTGGAGACATAGGCGTTATGGTGCTTGCGGTTCTTAATTCCACTAGAGCTTTGAATATAAAGTCGATCAAGTAAAAGAGTCAGGGCTGTTGGCCTAAAAAAGAGCGCTCGCAAAGGAGCGCTCCTACAAAGGTTGTTTTCACAAACGGCTGTTTCTACACATAGCCAATTACAAATTACTGAGCCTTCTTACGAAGTCTACGAGCACGGTTTGCAAGATTGCGGACCGTGCTTTCCATTCCATGAGGAACGTAGGTTAGTGACTCTAAATCTTCTGGAAGGTAGTCAACAAGACTGACAGGCTCTGTGGGTGTGAAATCTGCTGGTACAGGACCCGGAGCAATCAGGTAGGCATGAACCTTAGCGCCTTGAGCACCAAGTTTTTGTTCGTACTCACTAGGAACATCGTGAGGAAAATCAGTCTGTGCATCTCGCGTTTTCCAAATAAAGTTGTAACCAGCAACTTTAACTTGCTCAAGAGAAAAATCAAAAAGTGGCTGACTGTCCGTTTTAAGTCGAACAACACCCTCTTT
>CAUTGQ010000123.1:0-3439 GCA_963538075.1 uncultured Atopobiaceae bacterium | reverse complement strand
TACCTATCAGGACAATCCTCGTGGCCTTGGCCATGCCGTGCTTTGCGCTGCAGACGGTGTAGGCGACCAGCCATTCTTTGTACTTCTCGGCGATTACTTTGTTCCAGACCGTCAGATGTGCATCCGCATGGCAGAGATTTCCAAGCAGCACAATGGCGCTTCCGTCATTGCAGTTGCTCCAGTACCTGCAGATCAGGTGAATCGCTACGGTATTATCGCAGGTGAGTGCATCTCTTCTCCTTCAGATAACTCTGAGGGCGAGGGGGCTATTTGGAAGGTAACAGGCCTTGTCGAGAAGCCTCGTCCAGAGGACGCACCTTCTCACCTGTTTATTGTTGGTCGTTACCTGCTTTCTCCAAAGATTATGGAGCTCCTGGCAACTCAGGGTCCTGGCGCCGGTAACGAGATTCAGCTGACAGATGCAATGGAGCGCCTGCTTGCTGAGGAAGAAATGTATGCGCTGGTAATCGACCCAGAAGAGGGCTGCGATACTGGTACTCCTGCAGCTTGGGCAGCAACTAATGCACGCATGGCACTCTCTGATCAGAGTTCTGCAGCAGCATTTAAAGAGGCGCTCGGCAGCTATGCCAACCGCATTGGATAAAAGACCCGACATACTCCGTTTTGGCAGCGATGGCTGGCAAGCCCGCTATGATAAAGGCTTTACCAGGGATAATGTAGTTAGACTTGCAGAGGCCCTTGGTACCGTCTGGTCAGAGGAGCTGCCTGGCGGTATTGTGTTTGTCGGCTTTGACACACGCTTTGAAGCAGATTCGTCTGCTCTTGAAGCCGCTGCAACATTGGCTTCCTTTGGTTTAGACGTGCGTGTGTCCGAGACTTTCTGCCCAACTCCATCTGTTTGCTGGGCCTGTGCACATCATAAAGATGTAGCTGGTGGCCTCATTATTTCTGCAACTGAGCTTTCCTGCGAATATTGCGGCATGATTATTCGCGCTGCTAATGGAGGCCCTGTTTCTCGCGATTTTCTCCAGCGCGTGGAATCCGCAACGCCGCTTGAGCCAACAGATCAGCGTGGAACTTTTACCACAACAGATATTGTGACGCCTTATAAGAGTGCGCTTCTTGATCAGATCAATGTGCCTGTTATCAAAGAGCTGCGCCCTAGTGTGGTAGTTGACCCTATGTATGGCGCAGCAACAGACCTGCTTGCTGACGTGCTTTCATCTGCGGGATGCGTCGTTCATCAAATGCATCAAGGTCCTGTCAGGGACTTTGGTGGCATTCATCCGCAGCCAGCAGATCCGTGGGCTGATGAGTGCTCTTCGATGGTGGTAAGCCGTCACGCTCAGCTGGGCCTCTTGGTTGATTGCGACGGAGACCGTGCCGCTGCTGTAGATGAGACCGGTCGACTTCTTAGTCCACACGAGCTCATCCCGCTTATCACTCGCCATCTTGTACAAAACCGCAAGCAAACTGGTCGAGTTGTTTCTACGTTAACTTGTTCCGCAACGGTATCCAGGCAAGCAGCCCATCTTGGGCTGGAATCTGCAAGCGTGCCTGTTGGATTTGCTCGACTCTATTCAGAGATTGAGCAAGGAGACGTTCTTCTCGCCGCAGAGGAGTACGGTGGAATCTGTATCCCAAGCCACCTTTTGGAGCGAGACGGCCTGCTTGTGGCCCTGCTTGTCGTGGAAATGCTTGCGTACACCCATAAATCGCTCGCTCAGCTTGTTGCTGAGGATGAGGCTGAGCTGGGTCGCATGTGTTATAGCAGGCGAGGAGTGCGACTTGACGCCGCAGCTACACAAGCATTCAGGAACATTCTTCCAGGCCTTAATCCAGAAAACGTTGCAGGTAAAGTTCCTGTTTCGGTAAGTCATGCCGATGGCCTTAAACTTCAATTTAAAGATGATTCTTGGGTGCTTATTCGTCCTTCTCGTATGGATGCGCTGGTACGCGTATATTCTGAGGCTGCCAACGAGACACTGCGCGATCAGCTCCTTGACGCAGCTTGCCAGATTGTAAAAGACGAGATTTAGCCCAAACACAGCGTGTCGAGAAGACTGTTTAAAAGGCAGTATAAAAAGACGCCGCAAAAGGCAGCGTAAAAAGACAACGCTAAAGGCGCGCAAAACTCGTACAAAGATAATGCTAAAAATGCGTAAAAAGCTAACGCAAAAAAACAACACTATATATAGATGAAAAATAAGGGATTACCACAAGAATATATACGTAGTTTAATGAGTAGAATACTCCTCAGTTCACTAAAGACTACGAATTGTGTAGAAATTGTGGAGGAATTAAGAAGATACAAAATCATCTTCACAAACGAGTCGTAAGTGCGTATAGTTATTCCCCGCGCCGCGCACCACGCAATGTGAAATCGCAGCGCAGCGAACCTTGAAAACCGGATACTGCGATCGAAAGATCAGCAAAGACAGACAAGCGAAATTCGAATTTGAACATTTTGTTCAAAAGTCAATTCATAATTTCAGCGAATCCGAGATCAGCGGGATTTTAGAGACGTGGATTCAACTCAACTTTAAATTGTACTGACTTTTAGTCAGTTAAATTTTTGAATGGAGAGTTCGATCCTGGCTCAGGATGAACGCTGGCGGCGCGCCTAACACATGCAAGTCGAACGATTAAAGCACCTTCGGGTGTGTATAAAGTGGCGAACGGCTGAGTAACACGTGGGCAACCTGCCCCTCTCATTGGGATAGCCACGGGAAACCGTGGATAATACCGAATACTTCGAGACTTCCGCATGGAAGACTCGAGAAAGCTCCGGCGGAGAGGGATGGGCCCGCGGCCTGTTAGCTTGTTGGTGGGGTAACGGCCTACCAAGGCAATGATGGGTAGCTGGGTTGAGAGACCGACCAGCCAGATTGGGACTGAGACACGGCCCAGACTCCTACGGGAGGCAGCAGTGGGGAATCTTGCACAATGGGCGAAAGCCTGATGCAGCGACGCCGCGTGCGGGATGAAGGCCTTCGGGTTGTAAACCGCTTTCAGCAGGGACGAGGCGAAAGTGACGGTACCTGCAGAAGAAGCCCCGGCTAACTACGTGCCAGCAGCCGCGGTAATACGTAGGGGGCAAGCGTTATCCGGATTCATTGGGCGTAAAGCGCTCGTAGGCGGTCTGTTAGGTCGGGAGTTAAATCCGGGGGCTCAACCCCCGCTCGCTCCCGATACCGGCAGACTTGAGTTTGGTAGGGGAAGGTGGAATTCCTAGTGTAGCGGTGGAATGCGCAGATATTAGGAAGAACACCAGTGGCGAAGGCGGCCTTCTGGGCCATAACTGACGCTGAGGAGCGAAAGCTAGGGGAGCAAACAGGATTAGATACCCTGGTAGTCCTAGCCGTAAACGATGGACACTAGGTGTGGGGGAATATTTCTTCCGTGCCGCAGCTAACGCATTAAGTGTCCCGCCTGGGGAGTACGGCCGCAAGGCTAAAACTCAAAGGAATTGACGGGG
>CAUTGQ010000122.1:0-3472 GCA_963538075.1 uncultured Atopobiaceae bacterium | reverse complement strand
ACTCATAAAAGACGCGGTTGCGGCATAAATCATACCGACGACCGTTATTTTTGCCCACTTATCGAATAGTTGCATGTTTTTAGAACAAACATGAGTACGATTTACACAGGAGTATGTTCTTTTCATTGGAGCTGTGGGTAACCACAAGGAGAGAAAAGAGTTCTTATGTCAAACCTTACGCGTCGTAACTTTTTTGGTGTAAGTGCGGTTGTAGCAGGCTTAGGCATCACCGCCTGCAAAAAGTCCGATTCTGATGCTGGCGAGAAAAAAGAATCTGACACCAACTCTACCGATACTGTTGGTGCACCAGAAGAGCTGGTAAAGGCAGCAAAAGAAGAGGGTAAGCTGATTGTTTACGGCTCTTGTGAGGAAGAGTATCTAAACGCAGTTTGCGCCAACTTCAAGAGTCTGTATGGCATTGACGTTCAGGCACAGCGTCTGTCAACTGGCGAGGTTGCTGCAAAGATTGAGGAAGAGAACGGTCATCCATCAGCAGACGTTTGGTTTGGTGGCACAACCGATCCTTACAACGTGACTTCTTCTAAGGGTTTGCTTGAGCAGTACGAACCAAAGAACGCATCTCACCTCATTTCTGATAAGTTCAAAAGCACCAATAAGGACTGGTACGGAATTTATAAGGGCATCCTTGGTATTCTGTACGATAAGGAAGAGCTTGGGCGCCTTAAGCTTGATGTGCCTCAGGACTATAAGGACCTTATTGATCCTAAATATAAGGGTCTTATCTGGTCTTCTAACTACAACACCGCTGGTACTGCAAAGCTGATTATCAATACCGTTATTCAGAAGTACGGTCACGATCAGGGTATTCAGTATCTTGTTGACCTTGATAAGAACATTGCTCAGTACACCAAGAGTGGCTCTGGTCCTTCCAAGGCTATTGGAGCCGGTGAGTGCACCATCGGAATTGGTATGCTCCACGATGGTATTTATCAGATTGTTGACCAAGAGCATGAGAATGTTGGTCTTCAGATTCCAAGCTCTGGTGCATCATACGAGGTTGGTGCAACCGCAATCTTCAAGGGCGCAGCACATCCAAACGCCGCTAAGCTCTGGATCGAGTATGCATTGTCCCCAGCATGCGTCGATCTTGCTCAGAAGAACGGCTCTTACCAGTTCTTGGTACTTGATAATGCAAAGCAGCCAGAGATTGCTACCGAGTACGGTCTTGATCCAAATAACGTTATGGACTACAACTTCGAAGATGCTAAGAAAAACACCGAGCAGTATGTCAAGGACGTTATGCAGGCACTTGGTGGCGGAGATAGCCGCTTTAAGACCGAGTAAACATCACGCGGATAAGCAACTAAACAATGCTGTTGCTCAAGGTCTGAGTGGCAGATTATACTGGGTAGGCAGAGATCTGCCTACCCAGTTTCACATAGAGCTTTGCGTATAGGTTTAGTGTTTCAGAGTTAGGACCAGCATGGCAAAATCCCAGAGCGCTCGACTCGAGCGAAAAAAGCTCCTTGGCGATCCAATTTTGATAACGACCATTGTCGTTCTTATCGCCTTCTTAACCCTTTTTATTTTGTATCCACTTGCCATTCTTATGGTTGACTCTGTAGTTTCAGATAACGGAGTTACCTTTGATGTCTTTACTCGTATTTTGGCCATGCCATCCTTTAGCCATGCAATTACCAACACCCTTAGGGTTGGATTTGCGGTAGGCATTTTATCAGCACTTATTGGTCTTCTTTTTGCCTATGTTGAAATGTACGTAAAGCTTCGTACAAAGTTTATGACAGGCCTTTTCCGTGTGGTATCCATGCTTCCTGTTGTTTCTCCGCCTTTTGTACTGTCCCTTTCCATGATTATGATGTTTGGCAAGAAAGGCCTGATTACCCGCGGTCTTTTGGGAATTTTTGACAACAACATCTACGGATTCTGGGGCATTTTTATTGTTCAGACCATGTCGTTTTTCCCTGTGTGTTACATGATGCTTAAGGGCCTGCTTAAAAACATTGACCCATCCCTTGAAGAAGCAGCACGTGACATGGGTGCAAGCCGCTGGAAGGTATTTACCAGCGTTACACTTCCTCTTATTTTGCCTGGCCTAGGCAATGCTTTTCTCGTCTCATTTATTGAGTCAATTGCAGACTTTGCAAATCCAATGATTATTGGTGGCTCCTACGATACCCTGGCAACAACTATCTACCTACAGATTACAGGCGCGTACGACAAGCAAGGTGCGGCTGCTATGGCTGTTGTTCTTCTTTCCATTACGCTGCTTATGTTTGTTGTTCAGAAGTTTGTACTGGAAGCAAAGAGCACGTCTACACTTTCGGGTAAAGCAACGCGAGCTAGGATGCTTATTACAGACAACTCAGTTCGCATTCCACTTACCATTCTTTGCGCGTTGGTTGCTCTCTTTGTTATTGGCATGTACCTCTGCGTTCCTTATGGTTCGTTTGTTCGTTCCTGGGGCTCAAATTACGAGTTAACTACTAAATGGTTTGAGCAGGTATTTACCAAGTACCACGGCTTGCAGGCGTTTAGCGACTCGTTTATGCTTTCGCTTATTGCAGCACCAATCACTGCTCTGCTTTCGATGATTATTTCTTATCTGGTAGTAAAACGCCGCTTCCGTGGCCGTGGTTTTATCGAGGCTGTATCCATGCTTGCTATGGCAGTCCCTGGTACGGTTTTGGGCGTTGGCTATATTCGCGGTTTCTCAAGCGGTGTTATGCACACAGGATTTTTGCAAGGCCTGTATGGCACGGGACTTATCCTGATTATTGTCTTTGTCGTGCGTTCGCTTCCTACAGGAACACGCTCGGGCATCTCGGCACTTCGACAGATTGATAAATCAATTGAGGAGTCCGCATACGACATGGGCGCCGACAGCTTTACGGTGTTTATGACCGTTACGTTGCCGCTGATTAAAGATTCGTTCTTGTCTGGCTTGGTAACGGCGTTTGTCCGCTCCATCACCGCAATTTCTGCAGTTATCCTCTTGGTCACACCAGAGTTCCTGCTCATCACCGTTCAGATTAATGAGTTTGCTGGTAAGGGTTCATATGGTATGGCCTGCGCCTTTGCAACAATTCTGATTGTTATTACCTATGGCTCGGTATTGCTTATGAATTGGGCCATCAAACACTTTGGCACCAGCCGAGCACTCAAGGAGGAGTAACACATGGCTACAGAGAAAAAAGGCGTTCGCCTTGAGCACATTTCCAAGATTTATCAGGATCAGAAGACTGGAAAGGACTTCTACGCAGTTCAAGACGCTAACATCACTATTGCTCCTGGCGAGTTTGTAACGCTGCTTGGTCCTTCTGGCTGCGGAAAGACCACTATTCTGCGAATGATTGCTGGTTTTGAGAGCCCTGATGAGGGAAAGATTTTCCTTGGTGATGAGCAGATTGATGAGCTTACTCCAAACAAGCGCGATACTGCGATGGTGTTCCAGAGCTATGCACTCCTGCCTCACTACAACATCTTCGATAAC
>CAUTGQ010000121.1:0-3510 GCA_963538075.1 uncultured Atopobiaceae bacterium | reverse complement strand
GCAAGGAACTCCTAACGCTATCTTCAACAATCCACAAAACCCTCGAACAGCAGAGTTCATTGGAGCTATCGCGTAAAACCCATACTTTTTAGAATTAATACGCAAACGTAAAAAATAAATTAGGGCGAGAAGATCTTCTCGCCCTAATTGCAGATAATAAGGTATATCTGCTCTTTATTCGCAGCTTGTGGTATGCTTTATAAGATTAAGCTTATTCTAGGGGGAATCGATGCATCACAAGAATATTCTTCTTGTATCTGCAACGACACGCTTACATGAACGTATGCGTGAACTTTCGCATGTCATTGATGTGTCTATTGCTCTTGCAAATGCAGCCTCATTTTCTCAGGCTGCGGCTTCTGGTCATACCTTTGACCTGATTATTCTTGATCAAAAAGAACTTTCCCAGGATGTTATTAGCACGGTAGAGAATTATTCTGCGCAAAATGGCGGAATTGCTCGCCTGTTTGTTGCTGACCTTGATAATCTTTCTAAGTTTGTTCTGCCTGTTCAGGGCAAGAGCGATTTTATTTTGTCTACTGCAACTATCCAGGAGTTTAGCCTTAGGTGCTCGCTGCTTTTGTGGCCAGGTACCGAGAGCACTTCTAGAGATTTGGTTATTGTTGACAATATAAAGATTAACCTGGCAACGTATCAGGTTTATATTGATGAATCTCCTGTTGATCTTACGTATATGGAGTATCTGCTGCTGTCATTCTTGGCAACCCATCCGTCTCGTGCATACTCGCGTGAGGCTCTTTTGCAACGTGTTTGGGGCTTTGAGTACTGTGGTGGCACTAGAACAGTAGACGTTCACGTAAGGCGTGTTCGCTCAAAGATTGGTCCTCAAGCAGCTGCTCATCTTGAGACGGTGCGTGGTGTAGGCTATCTGTTTAGAGCATAATCGCAGGTACAGACTGTATTTAATGGGATCTGCAAACTTCTTACTTACTAGCAGGACTCCCGCGCATCTTTCTCATAATGAGAAACGAATTTTTGTCCGGTATAACGGGTAGAATACACATATTGAAAAATTGATGTTTAGCGCAGAATTATTTGCGTTAGTTGTTTGCATCAAAGTGATGTTAAGGAGGATGTCTATGGAGAACCAAGCACATGGTTTGACCACAGATTCCACTGTAAATAAGCGTTTTTCGTCAGTTAAGCAGGCTGGATTTATGTCTATGTTCAAAAGCTCAAGTGTAAAAAGAACAGCTTGTGCAATTGCTTTTGCCGTTGCTTGTGTTCCTACCATTGCTTTGGGAGAGGGAATTTCTAAGCTTCCTGCAGTATCTGGTCAGGCAACTATTTCTCAAGCAGCGACGTCTCGTCCTGCTGCAGAACCAACTGATACTAAGACGGCAGAAACGGTAGCTTCTAAGGTTTTGCCTTCGGTTGTGTCCGTTAAGGCTACCAGTGATTCATCAGGCTCAACCGGTTCTGGCGTTGTATTGAATGCAAATGGAGACATTCTTACCAATTACCACGTCATTGAGGGTATGGATACATTTTCTATCTCCGTTAATGACAAAGAGTATGAGTGCACTGTCGTAGGAACAGACCCTACCTCTGACCTTGCTGTTCTTCATGCTGACCTTAAGGGAGATAGCCTAACCCCAATTGAGATTGGTAACTCCGATAACCTGGCTCCTGGTAGTTGGGTTATGAGCGTTGGTAGCCCATTTGGTCTTGATCACTCTGTTTCCGCAGGTATTGTTTCTGCTCTTTCTCGTGGAGATATGCTTGAGACAGAGGGTGGAGAAACCACTATTTATGCAAACCTCATCCAGGTTGATGCAGCTATTAACCCAGGTAATTCTGGCGGCGCTCTGGTTGACTCTAATGGTCAGCTTGTGGGTATTTGTACGTTGTTCTCGTCAGATACCAAGTCATTTGCGGGTATTGGTTTTGCAATTCCTTCTAACTATGCCATTGATATTGCAAATCAGATTCTTTCTGGCCAGCAAGTTAAGCATGCCTATATTGGTCTTTCTATGCAGACCGTTACTCCTCGAGTTGCAAAGCGCAATGATCTCTCGGTAGATTACGGTGCGTATGTAGCAGGCCTTCTTGATGATAGTCCTGCAGAGGGTGCTGGTATTAAAAAGGGTGATGTTATTGTCTCTATTGGTGGAGAGCGCGTAGTTTCTGCTGATGCAGCTATTATTGCCGTTCGCTCTCACAAGATTGGAGAGACCGTTCCTGTAGAAATCATGCGTGGAGAAGACCGCCTTACTATCAACGTCACGCTTGGTTCTGATGAGACGCTTTCTACTAAAAAAGAGAAAGAAAAGAACAGCAAGAACGAAACAAACAACGATACTGATGATAAGCAGGATCGCACTGAAGATGATGATTCCTATAGGTATTATCGTCAGCAAAATTATTGGGAAGAGTTCTGGGATTACTTCACTAATCCTTATGGAGATAAAGACGTTGATTCCGATAATCCATTTGTGAATATCGTAGAGAGCATTACCAATAGCATTGCAGAAGCAATCTACGGAATTTTTGGTTAACACTCAGATTGCGTTTGCTGTGTTTGCGTTTGTTTGTTCTGCTATGAGTTAGGGGAGTCTTGTGGATTTGCTTGTGCTGTTAGTTTTGGCTGTAGTTGTCATTGTGCTTATCGTGAGCCTTGTCACACTTTCCTCTAAGCTTTCGCAAGTAAAGACGCTGCAAGAGCAAAGTCAAACATCATCTGCAGAGCTTATAAGAAGCTCCCAAGAGTTGGATCGTCGTGTTACGGATAACATGGCAAAAATGCAAGAGCTTATGGATACAAAGCTTGAGAAGGTAAGAGAGGTAGTTGATCAAAAGCTCACCTCAACACTGCAAAATCAGACGAAGCAGACTGATCAGCGTATTGCTCAGCTTGATGCTCGCTTTGATGCTTTTCAGCGTCGCGTGGATGACAACATGAAAGCAACTTCCCAGGCTTCAACTGAGCAGCTTGGTAAGGTTAGAGAGACTGTTGACAAACAGCTCAGCGACATGCGTAAAGAGAACGAAGCAAAGCTTGAGCTTATGCGTCAGACCGTTGACGAGAAACTCCAGAAAACGCTTGATGAGCGTATGACTCAATCGTTTCAGCGCGTATCTACGCAACTTGAGCAAGTTCATCAAGGCCTAGGAGAAATGCGCGGCCTTGCAGAGGGTGTTGGAGACTTAAAGAAGGTTCTTTCTGGCGTTAAGACTCGCGGAATTGTTGGAGAAATTCAGCTTGGCGCAATTCTAAGAGACATTCTTTCTCCAGAGCAGTACGAAGAGAATGTTGCTACTGTTTCTGGTTCTACTGAGCGTGTTGAGTTTGCTGTTAAGTTGCCTGGAGAGTCAGGGGAGACCGTTTGGCTTCCTATTGATTCTAAGTTCCCAGGAGATACGTACGAGCATTTAGTGGATGCAATCAATGCAGGTAATGAGGAGGCGATTGCTGCTGCTAAAAAGGGTCTAGAGACTCGAATTAAGGCAGAGGCAAAAGATATCTCTACAAAGTATATTGCCCCACCA
>CAUTGQ010000120.1:0-3542 GCA_963538075.1 uncultured Atopobiaceae bacterium | reverse complement strand
ATGCCAGACCATACCATCTGATAGACAGCGGACCCAGAGAAAGTGCTACTGGGTTTAATGAATGATAGAAAGCATCAAGCCACACAATACGTCCTACTTACTAAAACTACTTTGAAAGAACATGCGAAGGAGTTGCACCACGCTGGCCCTGATAATGGCTACCAAGATCTTCGCAGCCATAAGGACGCTCAACAGGAGAACTCATGCGCTCAAAGGAAAGCTGACCAATCCTCATGCCAGGGTGCAAAATGATTGGAAGGTTAGCTACGTTAGAAAGCTCCAGTGTGAGTTCTCCGTCCCAGCCTGGATCAACATAGCCTGCAGTTGAGTGAATCATAAGGCCCAGGCGTCCCAGGGTGGACTTTCCCTCAAGCTTGCCGAGGATATCGTCAGGAATAGCAATGCGCTCAAGCGTAGTGCCAAGCGCAAACTGACCAGGATGAAGGACAAAAACCTCTCCCTCAGGAACATCAATTGACTCAGTAAGACCCTCTTGAGCTACAAGTGGATCAATTGAGGTATGCGTAGAATTGCGGAAGATTCTAAAATTTGAGCCAAGACATACGTCAACCGATGCAGGCTGCACGTTTTTCTCGCATAAAGGCTCAATAACGATACGACCAGCTGCAATCTCTGCTTTAATGTCGCGATCAGAAAGAACCACAACGTCCACCTTTCTTACGTCATACAAATGTATGGTCAGAAAACCTAGTTATCCGTTTATATAAAATATCACGCCCTACACAATAATGTGCGGGGCGTGATATAAAAAATTTGTAAATACGCAGGTCAGTTATGGTTCACCACAACTTCTCTGCATAAAAAACACGTTTATACGTATGAAACTACGTACCGAAACGCACCAAATGTTCACTTTTTGGCGCTGAGCGGCAATTTACAGCATTGCAGGCTGAACGCGCTTAACGCCAGGAACATGCTCAATCAGGATGCGCTCAATACCCTCAGACATGTCGTATGCAGACATAGGGCAACCAGCGCAAGAGCCAGTCATCTCAAGCGTAACGGTGCCGTCATCACTTACATCGATAAGCTCAACGTCGCCGCCGTCTGTCTGAAGGCTCTGGCGAATAACATCAAGGGTTGCATTCAAAAGGTCACGATTAATGGCCATGTTTGCTCCTACTCAAATCTACTCAAAGCGCGTCCGCGCTCATAACTTACAACAAGGGTATCCTACCCAAAATTTCAAACTTATTTCTTACCTATCCAATTGGCGAGAAAAGATGTCCAACTGACGCATCTTTCAGACGTGCAGGCAATGATGCACCCGACGCTGTTGCCGCAATCGCAGCAGCTACGCGAGAGGTAGCCTCTTGTGTCTGCTCCGTGCTCAGAAGCGTTGCGTCTACCATAAAGCGCTTCACACCGGCAGAGAGCATCTCGGCCACCTCTGGCACGCCGTCAAAGAGCTTAGGGCTCCAAATCTTAGAGCGACCGTGCCTATCAGTCCTGACCGGCATGTAATCGTTGTCGATGCCTCTGAGCGTGTGCTCCTCAAGACGCAGCTTGCAGGCGTCACAATCGTGGATGCACTTGCCCGTAGACATCAAGATGCAGTGCTCAGTTGTCATGGTGCGAATACGACCGCTGACCATATAACCCACAGGAATCGAGGCGTTTCTCGCCATATGACAGATCTCTTGGAGGGTAAGCTCGGAGTTGAGCCAGACGCCTTCTGCGCCCATGTCAGCTAGCGCCTGCAGGGCGTAGTCGTTATGGACCGGAATGCACTCGCGCGCCTCTGGAGTGGCTCCGCGCTCAACAGCCAGCGCCAGCTCAGAGATGTTGCCCACGGCAACCGGCTTACCTGCTGCAACGTACGGATCCAGGCGATTGTGGTCAATCTCGCGACATACCTCGTCAAGCCATGGCGTCACCTTGGCGAGAAGATCCTCTGGCCACGAGGTCTCTGCGAGCGCATCGCTTGTTGCGTACAGACGATCTGCTCCTGTCTTGAGCGCAACGCGTGCCTGCTCGGGAGTTTCAACCAGAACACATACCTCTGCCTGCGACGCATTTGTTTTTGCAGCAACCTCATCAAAGGCAAAAAGCTTCTCTTTGTCCTGGGCTTCTCGCTCCTTTTGATAGGCAAGACGGGAAAGCGGAGTAATCTTCTGCTCTCGGTCCTGATACTCCGCAAGAAGCGCCGCCTCCAGCTGCTCACATGCAGCAGCGCGGACCTTATGAACGGCACTAAAACTCATGCCGCAGGCGTCATCCATCTGAACGTCAAAACTTACCGCCTCAAATGGAGAGGTTCCCATGCGACCAACGTGCTCAATGAGCTCGTCAGAAGTTACCGCCTTAGTGCGGGCCTCCTCCACCACAAAGCCCTCAGCAGACGCACGTGCAACGCCGTCTACAGTAGAGAGCGTCACCGTAAAGGGCTGGCCAATGCGGGCAATAATAGCCACGTCAACGGCACGTTTGCGAGGATATTCCAGTGAAGAAATCTGCTCAGCCGCCACGCGCGCTGCCTCAGAGCGAATAATGCGCACCGTGGAGCCAGTCTGCATAACGCGAGAAGTGCGAACGGTGACTGTCTGACCAGGCTCAACGTCAACAGGACAAAGAGCGGTCAGGAACTTGTCAGGCTCATCGAGCGGCCTAATTTCAAGCAAGTCGTTCTTACCAATAGGTGCGTGAGCAATAAGGTCAACGTCCGCCTGTTTGTAGCGGCGGAGCTTCACACGGCCACCATTGAGGCCGCTCTTGCGTTCAAGAGCATCCTCAAGTGGGCGCCCTCCGGTAACCTCACCGACGATCTCTCCGCGGTTGTTGGAACGCTCATAGCTCATCATCTCGTTGCCAGCGGTGCCATGCAGGTACGCGTTGGTCAGACCTCGGTTAAACGAGCGTTTAAGCAAGCGGTGACGGCGTGCCACATCGGCTTGGTTGTCCACGCCCTTCTCGGCAGCGTCAATTGCCTGACGATACGAAGACACTACCGAGTACACGTACTCAGGCGCCTTCATGCGGCCTTCAATCTTAAGCGAGCCAACGCCTGCTTCAATCATGTCAGGCACGTCATCAATGGTGCAGTAATCCTTAGGACACAGCAGCCTGTCAATGCCACCCATCGAGACAACTTCATGCTTAGAGTTGAGCAACTCATAGGGCAGGCGACACGGCTGAGCGCAAGCTCCGCGATTAGCAGAGCGGTCTCCTCGCATAGACGACATGTGGCAGATGCCCGAATAGCAGAAGCACAGGGCACCGTGACCAAAACACTCCAGCTCAACGCCAAGCTTGGAAATAGTAGAAATCTCTTCTTTCGTAAGCTCTCTAGAGAGGGTGACGCGACCCACGCCAAGCTTTTTGCAGGCAGCAACACCGCGCGTATCGTGGATGTTTGCCTGCGTTGATACGTGGCATTCAATCTCTGGCCAGGTTTGTCTGACCTGAGCCATAAGACCCCAGTCCTGGATGATAAAAGCATCCGCGCCAAGGATCCACGCGCGGCGAATCAGGCGAGATCGGAAGAGCACACGTCTGAACTCCAGTCACAGCGATAGATCTCG
>CAUTGQ010000119.1:0-3548 GCA_963538075.1 uncultured Atopobiaceae bacterium | reverse complement strand
ATTTTGTTGCTGAACACAATATTCGTATCACCCCACTTCGCATTAACTATTCTGACGGCTCTTCCTACGAATCTGGTATTACCATCACACCAGCAGAGCTTGTTGCTCGCTTTGAAGAAGAAGTTCCTAAGACTTCACTTCCTTCTCCTGAGGGAATTAAGGCTGCCTTTGATGATGCAAAAGCAGCAGGGTACGAGGGTGCTGTTTACGTTGCTATCTCCTCTGGACTTTCTGCTACCTGCGATACTGCTCGCATGATTGCAGAGTCCATTACAGACTTCCCTATTTATGTTGTTGATACCAAAAACATTGGCATTGCTTCCGGCCTTATTGTTATTGAAGCTCAACGTCTTATTGAGCAGGGTCTTTCTCTTGAGGAGATTGGTGCCAAACTTGATCAGGCTTCTCTGAACACACGCGTATATTTCTCCGTTCCAAGCCTTGAGTATTTACGCAAAGGTGGCCGCATTTCTGAGGCAATTTATCGCATTGGTTCTATGTTGAACATCAAACCTGTTCTTACCTGCGATGAGAATGGCAAATACACCATTGCCAAGAAGACTCGCGGCTGGCAGAAGTCTCTTGCAGGACAGATTGCTCTTGGATCAGCCTTTGCTCAGCAATTTGACCGCGTCCATGTGGGAATTTGCTGCTCCGCGCCTAATATTATTTACTCCGAAATGGAAGCTATGATTAAAGAAGCAATCCCTAATGTCACCGACTTTAGGTATGTTGAGGCTGGCTCGGACCTTGTTGTCCATACCGGACCAGGCCTTGTTGGCTATGCTGTGTTTGGTTACTAAAAATTCGATACCCCATGCAACTAAGAACAGCCGCCCACTCAGGCGGCTGTTTTCTTGTAGAAAGTACGTGTGGCGAGAAGATCTTCTCGCCCTATGCGTCTGGGGTTACAGCAATGGCTGATCCGCGAAGAAGCCTGTGTCGTCAAGAAGATTGGAGCCGTCAGCAGCTTCAGTAGCCAGCTGATCGCAGCGCTCGTTAAGCGGATGACCTGCGTGGCCCTTGACCCACTTGAAACTTACCTCATGGTCTTCCATGGCGGAAAGCAAACGCTTCCAAAGGTCAACGTTTTTGACCGGCTCTTTAGATGCCGTTTTCCAGCCTTTTCTAATCCATCCCGAGACCCATTTTTGATTAAACGCATCAACCACGTACTTGGAATCGGAGTAGAGCTCTACCTGACAAGGACGTTTAAGCGCTTCAAGTGCAACAATGACGCCAAGGAGCTCCATACGGTTATTCGTAGTGGTTTTATAACCCTGGCTGAACTCTTTTGTATGCTGCTGGCCGGAGGGATCGGTGTATAGAAGCACGGCCCCGTAGCCACCAGGACCAGGGTTTCCTCGAGACGCACCGTCTGTATAGACTGTAACGTGCATATATGAGGTTGCAGCCTCCATACCAAATCTCCTCTAGAACGTGCGTTGAACGTGCCTACTTTGCCTCAGCCCAATTGGAACCATAGCTTACATCGGCAATGAGAGGAACACGCAGGGTAACAACGTCTTCCATAGTCTCTTTTACCAGCGCAGAAACTGTCTCAATCTCTGACTCAGGAACTTCCAAGTCAAGTTCGTCGTGAATCTGAAGAATCAGCTTTGATGCAAGACCCTCGTCACGCAGGCGTTTCTCGACATTAATCATTGCAATTTTGATAATGTCTGCGGCACTTCCCTGCATAGGGTGATTCATAGCAGTGCGCTCGCCAAAAGCAATAAGCTGGCGATTTGACTGGTTGAACTCTCTAATGTGGCGCTTGCGACCATACATAGTAAGAGCGTAGCCACACTCGTGAGCAGTGCGGACAGAATCATCAAGATATGCGCGGACTCCAGGATATGCGTCAAAGTAGCGGTCAATCATCTCCTGCGCTTCCTTGCGGGAAATCTTCAGAGACGTTGCCAGACCAAAGGCCTGCTGACCATAGACAATGCCAAAATTAACTGCCTTAGCACGGCTGCGAAGTGCTGGGGTAACCTCTTCAACAGGCACGCCAAAGACGCGTGCAGCAGTTGCGGCGTGGAAATCGGCACCAGAGTTAAATGCTGCTACCAGGTGCTCGTCAGCTGAAAGATGTGCCAGCAAGCGCAGCTCAATCTGGGAGTAGTCGCAGGCGAGAAAAACGCTGCCCTCGGGAACGGTAAAGGCAGTACGGACACGATGTCCCAGCTCAGAGCGGGTAGGAATGTTCTGCAGGTTTGGATCAGAGCTGGAAAGCCTACCTGTTGCAGCAACGGTCTGATTGAATGTGGTGTGGATGCGCTTATCGCCACGAATAAGCGCGGGAAGCGCGTCGAGATAGGTTGACTTAATCTTGGCACGCTCGCGATACTCAAGAACGTCAGCAACAATCTGATACTCCTGTGCCAGGTCTCCAAGCACCTTTGCGTTGGTGGAGTAGAACCCGGTGCGCGTCTTTTTGAGGCCATAAGTTGGAAGCTTGAGCACGTCAAACAGGATGTGTGAAAGCTGACTTGGAGAATCCAAGTTAAAATCCTCGCCTGCTGTCTGGTGAATGCTTGCCACACGCTGCGCAATATCTTCACCCAGCTCCGAAGACTGCTTAGCAAGCTCTTGAGGATCAACGTAGAGACCACGGCGCTCCATTGCAGCAAGTACAGGCAATAACTGCATCTCTAGAGAAGCAAAGAGCTCCAAGGAACCATCATCTTTAAGCTTTTTAGTCAGTACAGGAACAAGGTTTCTTGCAGCTACTGCTCTTAATGCTGCAGCGGGAATCTCATCTGTAGGCTCAGGAAGCTCAGAGCCAAAGTACAGCTCAACCAAGCCGTTAATATCAAAACTTGAACGATCGGACTCAAGCAGATACGCAGCAACGCCCGTATCAAAGAGGCGATCAGAATCAATGGTCTCAATATCCAGTTTCTGTGGCTCAGACGAATCAACAGGGCTCACCTCGTGAAGCAGTGCCTTGACATCGTCTGCGGCAACACAGGCTTCTCGCAAAATACGCAAGAGCGCTGCGGTTGCGTTTTCTCCTTCAAACTTAAGAAGCGCCTTTTCTGTAGACACCCAAAGCGTACGAGAAAGGCTAAAGAGCGCTCCAGCATCGGCCGCAGAATCCTCTGAGACGCCAATCCACTCCTGGTTCTCAATTGCAGCAGTAAGTGCAGCAGATGCATCTCCTGCCTGCAAAAACTCTGATGGAATAGGGAGTGCAGGCGAAGTAGAAGCAGTTTGTGCAACTGCGCCAGCAGCAGAGCCGCCAGCCATGCGGGCAAGCCTTGAGGTCATACCAGTAAAGCCTAAAGCCGAGAAAGCCTTAACCACGTCATTTGGATCAAATGTTGGGAACTTAGCGTCGTCCAGGTTGATATCAAGCGGCGCATCAGTGCGAATAGTTGCCACCTTACGGGAAAGCAGCGCGTCATCAATATGAGCGCGAAGGTTTTCTCCCACCTTGCCCTTGACCTCGTCAGCGTGGGCAATGACCTCATCAAGCGAGCCATACTCCACAATCAGAGCAGCAGCTTTCTTGGGGCCAATTCCAGGAACGCCCGGAATGT
>CAUTGQ010000118.1:0-3554 GCA_963538075.1 uncultured Atopobiaceae bacterium | reverse complement strand
ATACCACCATCAACCTCAATCAGAGGGTTAACGTTGTGCTTACGGCAGAGCTCTTTGAGTGCCTTGAGCTTCTCGATTGAGTGAGGAATAAACTTCTGTCCACCAAAACCAGGGTTAACCGTCATGATAAGCACCAGGTCAAGGTCTTCAATAAGATCCTCAAGAACACTTACAGGAGTACCTGGGCAAAGAGAAATGCCAGCCTTAGCACCAGAATCCTTAATAAGGTGAACAAGACGGTGCGCGTGAACCTCGGCCTCATAGTGGAAGGTAACAACGTCAGCACCACGGTCCAGGAACAGAGGTGCAATCTCAGCTGGATTGGTGACCATCAGATGGACATCAATGGGCAGCTCAGAAGACTTCTTGCAGTACGAGAAAATATCTGGACCAAATGAGATATTAGGAACAAAGTGACCATCCATCACGTCGTAATGGATGTAGTCAGCGTTTGCAATTGATTCAAGCTCGCTCTTAAGCTTGGAGAAATCTGCAGATAGAACAGATGGTGCAACCAGGACGTTATTCATCAAACTCTCCTATCGAGTCATTCCATAAAATTCTTCATTTGGAAGGCGGTTTGTAAGGCGAGAAGTAATTTCTTCTGGCGTAGCACCTTCGTAAAGTACAGCGTGAATAGCTGAAGTGATAGGCATTTCAACGCTCATCTGTTGACCAAGCTCATAAAGACCAATGACAGCCTGAGCACCCTCAACAACCATACCGGTCTCTTCCTGATAAGACTGAAGCGTCTTACCCTTGACCAAGGCTTCTCCAAATGTTCTATTTCTAGAATGCTCGGAGGTACAGGTTGCTACCAGGTCTCCCATTCCTGCAAGACCCATGCAGGTGAGTGGGTCTCCGCCAATAGCACATACCACGCGTCCTAGCTCCGCTAAGCCACGCGTCATAAGTGCAGCAAGAGCGTTATCACCGTTGCCCAGACCAACAGCAATACCACAGGCAATAGCAACAACGTTTTTGGCAGCAGCACAAGCCTCAACACCGCGTACGTCAGAGCTAACGTAGGTTCTGAAGTATGAACGAGAAAGCAGTGCTTGGAAGCGCTTTGCAACCTCGGCATCTTCAGATGCTACAACTGCTGCAGAAATTCCCTGTTTAATGACCTCTTCTGCGTGGTTTGGACCGGAAAGAACTGCAATTCTTGCAGGGTTTCCAAGCTCGTCAGCAGCAACTTCGTGCATAAGCTTGTGAGAGCCTGCTTCCATACCCTTGGAGAGGATTAAAACATCAACCTCTGGATCAAGATATGGTGCGCAAGCAGCACAAACAGATCGCAAAAACGCGGAAGGAGCAGCCATAACAACAGCATCTACACCGGCGAGAGCCTCAGCCTCACTAGTGGTAGACACAATATTGTGTGGAAGCTCAGAATCAGAAAGATGTCTGCAGTTAACGTGCTCTTTATTGATGGACTCGGTAACATCGGCCTCCCTGGACCAGATGATTACTTCATCAGAAGTTGAAGCAAGTAGTGTTGAAAGTGCGGTACCCCATGATCCCGAACCAATAACAGCAACTTTTTTCATGATTAGTTGTCCTTTTTCTTTTCGCCGAAAGAGAATTTAGACTCACTACCAGCATTAAGACGATTGATATTCTCGCGATGAGCCCAAATAACTGCCGCTGCTACCACAAACACTGGAATAGTAGCTACGGGATCCATGCCAAATAGCAGGCAGAATAGTGGAATGGCAACAGCTGCGCCAATGGAGCCAAGTGATACGTACTTAGTTGGCACGGCAAGCGTGATAAACACCGCAAGAGCTACCAGAGCAGCAAGTGGATTAACCGCCAAACCACCGCCAAATCCAACTGCAATTCCCTTACCGCCTTGGAAATGAAGCCAAGGCGAGAAAATATGACCAAGAACGCAGCAGGCATACACAAAAGAAATGATGAGCTCAGCCTCTGCGTGATCATTTCCCGAGACCAGAGGAGTAAATCCCTGGGCTCCCAAGAACCAGCGGACTAACATGACACTGATAATACCCTTGCCCGCATCACACAAAAGCGTAAGAATACCTGCAGCTTTACCAGCGTTTCTTGCAACATTGGTGGTGCCAATGTTTCCTGATCCAAGCTTACGAATGTCTTCATGAGCCATAACGCTTGCAATAATCAGGCCAAATGGAATGCCACCAAGGCCAAATGCAATTAGTCCAAAAATTAGAGCAACAACAATGCCAGACATTAGTTAGACTCAACCTTCTTACGGAACTTCAATCGAATAGGTGTGCCAACCAGAGAGAACTTCTCGCGAAGCCTGTTCTCAATAAAGCGCTCGTAGTTGTCATCAACAAGGTCTGGAGCATTGCACCAGAACGAGATAACAGGAGGCTTAGAGCCCGTCTGAGTAGCGTACTGAATCTTAAGACGGCGACCGCGGTCAGACACTGTGTGTCCACCCTCTCTGATCTGGGCGAGAAGCTCGTTGAGCTCGGAGGTCTTAAGCTGAAGTGCGCGGGATTCTGCAGCCGAAAGAGCAGCGGCAAGTACCTTATCAATAGCGCGGCCAGTAAGTGCAGAAACATTGATGGAAGCAATCCAAGGTGCAAAGGCAAGGCGCTTTGCTACAGAGACTGCTACCTCATCGCGCTTTGCCTCAGAATCAATAAGGTCCCACTTGTTAAGCAGGAGCACCAGCGCGCATCCACGCTCTACGGCCATGTTTGCAAGTTTCTGGTCTTGCTCGGTTACGCCAACAGAGGCGTCAACAACAAGAAGACAGACGTCTGCGCGGTCCATTGCCTGCAGGCCTCTGACCAGACTGTAGTACTCAACGTCCTCGTGTACCTGGCTCTTTTTGCGAATACCGGCGGTATCAACAAGACGAATGGGAGTTCCCTTCCATTCAATCATGGTGTCAATAGCGTCACGCGTAGTACCAGCAACATCAGAAACAATAGAGCGTTTTTTATTTGCCAAGCGATTTGCAAGTGATGATTTACCAACATTTGGACGACCAATAATTGCCAGGTTGAGAATGCCATCATCTTCTGGCTCTTCATCTTCCTCTGGAAATGCGTTAACAATATCGTCCAGTAAATCACCAGTACCATGACCGTGTGAAGCAGACAGAGGCAGAGGCTCTCCACAACCAAGTGCATAGAAGTCCCAAAGACCGTCCTGCTCAGTTGCAGGGTTATCTTTCTTGTTGACAACCAAGAACACGGGCTTGGCGCTCTTGCGGACAATGCGTGCAACCTCTTCGTCTTCATCGGTAACGCCGGTAGAGCCGTCTACCACAAAGACAATAACGTCTGCCTCTTCACATGCAAGAAGTGCCTGCTCACGAATGTGTGGAGCAAAGCGATCCTGCGATTTAATTGACTCAATACCGCCGGTATCAATGAGCTTAAACTCACGACCATTCCAGTCAGCGTCGTGATACGAACGGTCTCGGGTTACTCCCCTAGATTCGTGCACGATTGCATCGCGTTTCTCGGCAATTCTATTTACCAGCGTGGACTTGCCAACATTTGGGCGTCCAACAATAGCAACAATGGGCTTAGCCATGTCTCACCTTTCAT
>CAUTGQ010000117.1:0-3683 GCA_963538075.1 uncultured Atopobiaceae bacterium | reverse complement strand
TGACTGGAGTTCAGACGTGTGCTCTTCCGATCTCATTAAACCCAGTAGCGCTTTCACTGGGTCCGCTATCTATCAGGTGGTATGGTCTGGCATATCTCGTGGGCTTTGTGCTTGCTGGCGTAGTTATGTACAGAACTGCTCAGCGCTGGAAGCTTAACGTTACCCTTGATGACGTGCTTAATTTGATGGTAGGCATCTCGTTTGGTGTTATTGTGGGCGCCCGTCTGTTCTACGTTATTTTCTACGGTGCGGGTTATTACGTAGCTCATCCACTTGACGCATTTGCTTTAAGCCAAGGCGGTATGAGTTTCCATGGAGGCCTCGTAGGAGCTATTATTGGCGGCTCTATTGTCTGCAAGGCATCGGGTCTTTCTATCCCTACCATCTGTGACCTGGGAGTTATTGGCGCACCACTTGGTCTTTTCTTTGGACGCTGCGCAAACTTCATTAACGGTGAGCTTTGGGGAAAGCCAACAGATTTGCCTTGGGGAGTTATGTTTGAGACGGGAGGAGCGGTCTATCGTCACCCTTCTCAGCTCTACGAAGCACTTCTCGAGGGTCTTGTGATGTTTGTCATTTTGTACGTCCTTTCTAGGAAGTATCCTCCTCGTCCACAAGGAACGTTCATTGGAACGTTTTTGATGCTCTATGGCATTTTTAGGTTTGTCGTGGAATTTGTCCGTGTTCCTGACGAGCAGCTTGGCTATCTCTTTGGCAGCTTTATTACCATGGGACAGTTGCTCAGTCTGCCTTTAGTTGTACTTGGAATTGTGGTGCTTGTTTTGGCAAGAAGGCTAAATTCACCACAAGTTGGAAGGAATTAGAAGCATGTTTAAAAAGGCGCTCAATAGCCTTTTCTCCATACTTTTAGTGCTTGCGCTCTTACCAGCTCCTGCATTCGCAGAAGCAGCGGGGGAGTTGACCACTACTGCTACTGCAACCTCCTCAACGGAGACTGCTCTTGCTGCTAATGACAGCGCTTCTGGTACCGAAGCTGTTTCTGGTACCGTAGCCGCCACTTCTGGCGCAGCCACAACCTCTGAAGAAACAGGTCCTGGCGTTGCTGCAACCACTAATGAGACTGACTATCCACACAAAACACTGGACCAGGCAGTAGAAACACTGACCAATTCCTTCTATAAGCCAAAGCCTCGTTATGGTGTAGACACTAACCTCAACACTATGGTTGCAGAAGAACTGCGCCGTATTGGTGCTGGAGAGGTTAACGTTAGAGTGACCTCTGTTCAGATGTCCTCGACAGCTTCATATGCTCATGCAGGTATTTCTACTGATTTTGCAACTAATGGTTCTATTGAGTACTTCTGGATGGATGCCGCTGGCTTTACTAATCAGAGAAGCACTCTTATTCTTCGTCAGGCAAAAGTTACCTTTGAACTTTCCAAGGATGGAAAGACCGTTCAATATACCTGCAATGTTTTAATCCCTTGGGATGAGGCAAAATCTCAGGCACAGCTTGCTGACGTATCTCAAAACCTTGCACCATCATATGCTGCAGGACAAAATGAGTCTTCGGTAACCTCAGACTTTACTCTTCCACATAAGCTTGTTTCTGCTGATGGGAGCCAGCTTTCATGGTCTAAGGTTACTTGGACCAGTTCAGATACATCTACAGTTCGTATTGATGGTTATGGTACTGAGCCTTATAAGGCAACAGTTACTCGCGGTATTCGTGACAAGCAGGTAACACTCACTGCAAACGTTTCTTTGAGCAGCTCAGACGCTCCTCAGACAAGCTATCAGAAAACCTTCACCATAACGGTTCCAGGTGATTCTTCGGCTATTGCCGATGCTCAGAATAACCTGTTAAGACGCATTAACAGGCGTTTCTCGGCATCCAGCATTAAAGATGTGTATACCAATCACTCAATTGATGCTCAGGCAGTCACAGACGATCTTCAGATGCCTACGCCAAAGAACTTTGGTTTGGATGGCAAGCGCTATCAGTTTACGTACACGTCCTCTAATGACACCATTAGGTTTAATGGTTATCGAGCAACGGTGTATCAGCCTCTGCCTTCTGCGTCTGCGCAGCAGGTAGACATCACCCTAACTGTTACTGATAAGGAGAATCCTGAGGTAACAGTCTCTAAGACGCTAACGGTTACGGTAAGCCCTCTGAATCAAGCTAACATTGATGCGGAGCTTGCTTTGATGAATGAGTCAAAGGCTCATTTCTGGGACGCTCTTGCTACTCCTTCTGGTCAGCAGGATAAACAGGACAGCGTTTCTGAGTCTCTGGCTACACCAAACAAGTTCTATCGCGCTGCAGACGGCTCTTTGACCTGGTCGTATGACGTAAACAATACCGATAAGACCGCAAGTGGCATTGTGCCTTCCGAGTTCCCAACGTATGACCCTATGGGTCCTGCTGATCAGGCGCGCACCTACAGCTCTTCTCAGCCAACAATCATTCAGAACGAGAATCTTGTTCTAGCACAGACTCCTGAGTACAACACTTCTGTTACGGTTTCTGCGCTTCTTTCAAGTGCACGTTATTCTCGCTATGCAAGTTTGTATCCAGATAATGAGCAGTTCCAGGCCCTTACTAATCAGAAGGTCTCTGCTACCTTTACCGTGGCGGGCGAGAAGGGCGAGCAAGCTCCACAGCCAGCTCCTGATCCAACCCAGCTTGTTTCCGTCACCCTTTCTGTAGTGGGTCTTGATAAAGACGGCAAGCCTCAGCACTGGGCTCCTACACAGACTATTGAGGTTCGCAAGGGCACAACTGCTGATAAGGTAACGTACGATTACCTGAAGAATAATGGTCTTACCTACGATGCAGCGGGCGGTTATTTGTCTTCTATTACGTCGCCTTCACAGGGACTTACACTTGCAACAGCGCAGGTAGATGGCGCCTATAAATGGTGGCAGTTCTTTGTAAACGGTCAGCTTTCGGACAAGATGGCAAACAACGTTTCCTTGGACGAGAACACAACTATTACCTGGACATATGGTGGACAGGATAGCTCCATTCCAACTCCTCAAAAAGAGTTGGTTATCAATCCATTTGCTGAGCACCCTAACTACGATGCATCTTGGAGCGGTTTTGGTAGCGGAAACGGTTCCACTACTACGCAGAGCACCCCAATTAACTCTGCAGCCTTGCGCTGGAGTGTTACTGAGGGAACTCAAAATGCACCTGGATTTATTTCTGATCAGGTCATTGTTAAAGACACTGTCTATTACGTGAGTGGTTCTACTCTCAAAGCAGTTGATGCTGCAACAGGTAACCTTATTGCCGAGGCACAGATTGGCTCGAAGGTCTCGTACTTTGCACGTCCTCTGTACGTTAATGGCATGATTGTTGTTGCTACCGATGATGGATGCCTTACCGCATTCTCGGCAACAACTATGGAGTGCATCTGGAAGACAGAACCGCTGGATACTACTAATACGCTGCAATCTGTTTCTAGCCTGACGGTTAATAACGGCACCATCTTGGCTGAGTTTACCAAGATGAGTGGATTTGACGCAGCTGGCGGCTACATGGTTGCTGTTGACGCTACTACTGGTGCGCTTCGCTGGAAGCAGAACGCACAACCTGCAAATACACCTGGTGCCACCTCTGGCCAGCCTTCGGGCTATTACTGGTCTGGCGCTGCTGCCTCTGGCTCTGACTTTATGATTGGTGACGAGTCCTCTTCAGTCAGGCTCATTAGTGG
>CAUTGQ010000116.1:0-3723 GCA_963538075.1 uncultured Atopobiaceae bacterium | reverse complement strand
ATCAAACTCTATAGGATGCTTACGGCTCTTGCCTATGGTGACGCCTATGGCATGCCAACAGAGATGATGTCACCACACCAAATTGATTTTGCATTTCCTGATGGAGTTCAGAGTCTTTCAAGTCCACCAAAAAATGACTTCTTTGGAAGACCTTTTACCGCAGGTCAAACCACAGATGACACCGCAAACGCAATCATTCTGACTAAAAATATCATTGATAACCAGGGTATTTTTAATCAGTCAAGCTACTTTGACGCACTGGAAAACTATGTGGCAACAGAGCCAAATGCTGCCCAGGTAGTTGGTCCTTCCACAAGAGCTGCACTAGCCAATCGACTTTCTGGTCACTCACTTAAAACGTGTGGACGCCTTGGTACCACTAACGGATGTGCCATGAAGTGTGCTCCATTGGCTTCAATTGTGAGCTGGAAAGACAAACATGCGCTCATTAACAGTGTTACTGAGCTTGCGCTTCCCACTCACGGAACCAATGTAGCCATAATGGGTGCAGCAATGATTGTTGCCGCCATCAACAGGGGTCTTACAGAAAATTCGCTTACGGTGGAAGACGCTCTTGAAACTGCTTTAAGCTACGGGCACCGAGCGCTCTACACAAAAATTGGTACACAAATGCCTATGCCTAGCATGTACCAAAAGTGCATCATGGCGCTGGAGTTCTGCGAGGGTGCCAAAAACCTTGAGGCTCCCCTAGCGGCATCAAGAGACATCTACGACTACTGCGGCTGTGGCTACGAAACCATAGAGACCATACCTGCAGTTCTTGCAGTGGTAAAGCTCTCTCAGGGTAAAGTCTCTAGAGCGGCGAGAATAGCCGCCGAGATGGGCGGAGATACAGACACCATTGGATCTATTGCCTGTGCTATTTGCTCGCAGATTCACTATGACGTTTTGCCTGATGAGGTACGCCTACTAGAGCGCGTTAATGGATACCAGTTTGAAAAACTTGCAAACGATTTGGAAAATGCCACTTCCCTACCGTATGATGTAGCTATCTAGTTTGCGCTCTTTGCGCCATAGCATACGTTTCTTGTAGGAGGCGCTATGAGCTCCTGTGCTCTTATCGATTTGCATGTCCATCTTGATGGATCAATTCCACTATCTGCCGCAGCTCAACTTGCAGCAGAAGCGGGACTTGATTTGTCTTTGGCTGAGCTTCAAGAAAAGATGCAAGTCCCAGATCATTGTCAGGATCTTAACCAGTATCTTGCAACATTTGAGCTGCCTCTCAAGCTTATGCAATCTGCACAGGGCATTCGCACAGTTGCAAAGGCATTCCATGAGCAGCTTGATGCAGAGGGTGTTCTCTACGCTGAACCTCGCTTTGCACCAGGAAGTCTTACTGCAGAAGGCCTTTCTCAGCAAGAAGTTCTTGAGGCTGCTCTTGCTGGTAGAACTGACTTCTATGCAGAGCATCCACAGTCAAAGCTCCATACGGCATACCTTATTTGCGCTATGCGTGGCACAGGTGAAGAGCTTAAGCGCAAAAATGAAGAGTCAATTGATCTAGCTGCGGCGTATCTTGGGAATGGCGTTGTAGCGGCAGACTTAGCGGGAGCTGAGGCGCTCTTTGCCACAGAGAATTTCTCGTCACTTTTTGCTGAAGCACAAAGAAAAGACGTTCCTTTTACTATCCACGCGGGAGAAGCTGCTGGTCCGGAGAGCATCAAAGCTGCGCTTCGACTTGGCGCGCAACGTATTGGCCACGGTGTTCGCTCCTTGGAGGACGCGGGCGTTATCCAGGACCTCAAAGCTGCAAATGTTGCCCTTGAGATTTGCCCTACCAGCAACGTTCAGACGCGCATCTTTGAGTCGATAGAGCGCTTCCCGCTTGAGCAACTGCTTGATGCTGGCCTAACGGTTACTATCAACACGGATAACATGACGGTCTCCAACACTACCCTCTCGCGCGAGTTTGAGCTTTTGCAGCAGCACTGCGGTCTAGACAAAAATACCGCACGTGAGCTTGCTGAAAATGCTGCACGTGCGGTATTTAGTGATTCTAGCGAGAAGGACCGTCTACTTGCCTACCTTAGGCAATAGTAGCCTCATATCCTGCCTGAACAACAGCGTCAACCAATGCACTGTCAGCAACATCAGAAGACAGCTCAACCACAGCGCTCTTCTCGTCAAGTGAAACGGTTGCCTTAGAGACACCCTCGACAGCCTCGAGAGCCTGTGTGACGTGTGCAACACAGTGCTGGCAAGTCATGCCCTCTACGTTTAGTTTCTTCTCCATATACGATTCCTCCTTCTGTGACGCGGATGCGTCGTTTGTGGACTTAGTTTGAACGTCAATGACTGGTTTTGTGTCATGAGCGTCTTGGCGAGTTGCTGAGCTGGTATTCTTTGGCTTCCAGGTACGCAGGCGCAGTGCATTGCATACAACAAAGACTGACGAGAAGCCCATGGCGGCTGCACCAATCATAGGGTTCAGCGAAATACCGAATGGATACAACAGGCCCATAGCAACAGGGATACAAATAGTGTTATAGAACAGCGCCCAGAACAGGTTCTCTTTGATGTTGGTCATGGTGGCTCGAGAGAGCTCAATTGAAGTGGCAACATCAGCTGGATCGGACTTCATCAAGACAATGTCAGCGGACTCAATAGCAACATCGGTGCCTGCACCAATGGCAATACCCACGTTTGCTCGAGCGAGTGCTGGGGCGTCGTTGATACCGTCGCCAACCATGACAACGTTTTCTCCAGCGTCCTGGAACTGCCTAATGTAGGACTCTTTCTGGCTTGGCAAGACGTCGGAGATTACCTGGTCAACGCCAAGCTCCTTACCAATGACGTTTGCCGTTGTTGCCTGATCGCCGGTAAGCATGACGGACTTAACACCCATAGCACGAAGACGAGCAATGGTCGATGCGCTGGTCTGCTTAACCTTATCGGCTACAGCAATGACGCCAAGAAGCTTACCCTCAAGTGCAAAGTACAGTGGTGTTTTTGCCTGTTCAGCTAGCTGCTGAGCCTGGGAAGTCAACTCTTGTGTGCTGATCCCCTCCTGCTCCATCAGACGAGCGTTTCCTGCTACAAGGCGTTTCTCGCCAACCGTTGCTATGAGGCCACCACCAGCAACCTGTGAGAACTCCTGTACATCAAGAGAGCTGCCTGCAGACTCTCCAAGCTTCTCTTGAGCATACGTGACAATAGCCTGCGCAAGTGGATGTTCGCTCTTTTGCTCAAGCGCATATGCATACTCAAGCAGCTGATCCTCGGAAGTTCCACCCGCACAAAGTACGTCAGTTACGCTCGGCTTGCCCTCAGTGAGCGTTCCGGTCTTATCAAGAACAACCACGGTTGCTCTAACCGCACCCTCAAGCGCCTCGGCGGACTTGACCAAAATGCCATTTGAAGCGCCCAGGCCAGTGCCCACCATAATGGCGGTAGGCGTTGCCAGACCAAGTGCACAAGGGCAGGAAATAACCAGAACAGCAACAGCGTGCGAGAGAGCAACCGCAAAGTCACCAGGTGCCACAAAGACAAACCATGCCGCAAACGTGACCAGCGCAATTCCAATAACAACGGGGACAAAGACGCCAGCAATACTGTCAGCAAGACGCTCAATAGGCGCTTTGGAGCTTGTTGCCTCGTCAACCAGGCGGATAATACCTGCAAGCGTAGTGTCATCGCCAACAGCGGTGGCACGCATCTTAAACCAGCCACCGGTAGATACCGTTGCGCCGGTCACGGAAT
>CAUTGQ010000115.1:0-3758 GCA_963538075.1 uncultured Atopobiaceae bacterium | reverse complement strand
CGTACATGCTGAAGCCCTCCTCCTGGTAGTGGACGCGATAGTTGAGCAGCAGCTTAACCAACATGTCGCCACTCTTGCCGGAGTTCTGGATATTCTCGATGTCCTCAGGCATCACGCGAGCGGCGTCGCCCACCTCAAGACCAACCATGGCCACGTGAACGCCGGATGCAAAGACAATCTTTGCCGACTCGGGATCAACGCCCACGTTGAACTCGGACATGACGCCAAGGTTTCCGCGGGTTAAGGCTCCACCCATCATAACAATGCGCTCGATATGCTCCTTGACCTGTGGATATGCTTTCAGCAGCAGCGCAATATTGGTCAGAGGGCCAAGCGTCACCAACGTGGTTTTCTCGCCAGCGGAAGCGCCTTCCATAATGACGCGACGCTGTGCCTCAAGTGCGGTTTCTTCAAGAAGACAGTCTGGCTGAATGCCATCGAACTCGTAACCCCTCATGCCCGAAGCGCCATGAACGTCACTTGCGTCCATCGGTTTTCTGAGCAGAGGTTCGGCAGCACCACGCGCAACAGGCACGTGCTGATTCCAGAATTTGAGCAACTTGAGGGCATTGTTGGTGACGTTTTCAATGCCAACATTTCCACTGACAGTAGTAATAAGCTTGATATCCAGCGCCTTTGCGGCCAGGGCAAATCCCAGGGCAATGGCGTCGTCGATGCCTGGATCGGTGTCGATGATGACACGCGTCTTAGTTGAAAGCGTTGTCATAAGTCTCCTTTGTACGTTTGAGCTGCGTGTATACTGTGTTTAAGCTGCGTTGAGCTTGGTTGGAGCCGTTTTGAACTGCGTGTGAGCTGCGAGTTATGAAACAACAATCACGGTAATTTTAACCTAAAACTCAACTACCTGCTGATACGTTGGAATTGATTGCTGAGCGCCAACCTTAGTAGTAGCGAGCGCTGCGGCCTTCGCGGCCACGTCGAGCGCCTGCTTGATGTCGTGACCCTCCAACTGCCCCGATGCCTGGAACGCGGCGAGTGTGCCCATGAACGTATCTCCTGCGCAGGTGGTGTCCACGGTGTCCACGCGATAGCATTCCTGCTGGTAGACGCCGTGTGCGTTGGCAGCAATCGAGCCCTTGGACCCCAGCGTTAATACCGCAGTTGCCACGCCGCTTTCAAGCACCTTCTGTACCGCGGCCTCGGGATCTGCCAGCGGGCTAATCTTGCCCTCGCCAAACAGGTCCGCAAACTCAATCTCGTTCAGGCAGAGCACGTCCACGCTGGCGAGAAGACCGGTGGTCATGGTAGCCGCGGGCGATGGGTTTACCATCGTATAGAGCCCCAGCTCATGCGCGTACCTGATAAGCTCAAACGTGGTCGACAACTCGCACTCAAACTGCGTCAAGAACACGTCACCTGGCTCCGCAATGCGATCGAGCACTACTTTTACGTCGTCAACTGTGCGTGCGTGATTAGCGCCATGGTCCAAAATGATGCGATTATCGCCGCCAACGCGCACGATTACGGCAACACCAGTGGAGACTCCAGACAGCTCGTCTACCTGCTCCGCATTGACTCCGTAACCAATAAGTGACTGCTTGAGGTCCTGTCCAAAAGAGTCAGCACCAACAGCACCAATCATGTGGACATCTGCACCCATTCGAGCTGCAGCAACTGCTTGGTTGGCACCCTTTCCACCTGGACTGGTGACAAGATTTTTGCCGCCGATGGTCTCACCCTGCTGAGGCATCTTATCAGCCTCGATGGAGATATCCATGTTCAGGCTTCCAAATACAATCACTTTGCCCATGTGAGGCTCCTTCTTTGCAAGAGTACCGCGCTCGACATTGCTGCTCGATGTTTTTCTCGCCAATGTGCGCTGAATAAATGTCCTGTTTATAGGGTATATAGTAATAGGTTGACCAATCGCGTCAACCCAACTACTCTTAGAGTGCTTGAGTGGATGGGCGTTCAATTTTTCAGTTGGCGCCGCTCTTGCAAAACACCTATTTCAAGGAGGTGCTTTATATGCCTAGTCGAAGTTGCAGCTTACGTCTGACAGCAGATGCTGACCCTGTTCATTTATGTGTGATGGATATAAAGAAACCTCTTATTCAAAAGTTTTAATTTTTACTGCACCGCAAGCCTATAGGGATATAAATTTGCAGGTTTATATAGCAATCCTGTAGATATATGAATCTATGTGGCAGGTTTCAGATTATCCAGTTTCGGATCACCAAGCTCGGATCGTCCGGTTTCAAGTCCCACACATAACAGAACGCTTTCAGTTTGCGTCATACACCAACCAGTTAGTCATTCGTTTTCACTAATCATCGGAGGTGCACATGGCAATCATGAAGCGCACAACTCAAACAAAGACAGCTCAGACCACCTCGGGAGAGCTTGGACAGTCATTAACCTTTGCCGCAACTCACTCGGTAAAGAGCGTCTGTCGTAAGTTCCACACCACCCCGGACGGCCTTGCTATTGACATTGCGCAGGCAAAATACGACCTCGACGGCCCAAACGTTATCACCAGCGCCGCCGAAGAGCCCTTCATCATTCGCCTGCTCAAAAGCTTTGCAAGCCCCTTCACCTTCATTTTGATTGCGCTCGCAGGCATTTCTTACGTCACTAACGTGGCCCTTGCCGCAGATGGCGAGAAGGACCCGTCAACCGTTATCATCATCACCGCAATGGTGCTTATCTCCGGCATTATCGACTTTGTCCAGAGCTCCAAGGGAGCCTCGGCAGCCGCCGCGCTCTCCAAGATGGTGACCTCAACCACAAGAGTTATCCGTCGTCCCATCGACTTTGATGACACGGGCGTTGACCAGGACGCTGACCAGCACGTTGACCAGGGCTTCGACCAGAACTCGGATGGCGCCGTAAACGCCGCCGTGGACTTCGAGGACGAATACGCCGCAGATGAAGCCGCGGACGATGCCGAAGAAGCCGCCGACGAGACCGAAGCTCCTGAAGAGCCTAAACTTGCTTCCGCACTGGGAGAAGAAATCCCCTTTGAACAGGTAGTTATTGGCGACATCATCCGCCTTGCCTCGGGCGACATGATCCCCGCGGATTGCCGCGTTCTGGATGCCAAGGACCTCTTTGTCAACGAAACCGCACTCACCGGAGAATCAGAGCCTGTCGAGAAAACCGCTGGTGTAGTACACGCTCGCCGTCGTGCGGACGGAACGCGCTATCCCCTCTCGCTCTCTGAGTGCACAAATCTGCTGTTCGCGGGCACTACGGTTCAGTCAGGAAGCGCAACGGTAGTGGTAGTTGCAACCGGCAACAAATCCTACGTGGGCACTATGTCTGAGCTGCTCCAGCAGCCTGCTGGCGAGACCAGCTTTGATGAGGGTCTCAAGTCCGTCTCCAAGGTGCTTGTCTCGTTCATGCTGATCATGTGCCCCATCGTGTTCTTTGCAAACGGATTCCTCAAGGGTGACTGGTTTGACGCGCTGCTCTTCAGCGTCTCTGTTGCCGTTGGCATCACCCCTCAGATGCTGCCTGTTATTGTGACCACTTGCCTTTCTCGCGGTGGAACGCAAATGGCTAAGCAGGACGTTATTGTTAAGAATCCGGCCGCAATCCAAAACCTGGGCGCCATGGACATCCTGTGTACTGACAAAACCGGCACCATCACCGCAGACGAGGTTGTGCTTGAGCGCCACCTCAACATTCTGGGCGAAGAGGATCCTCGCGTGCTCCGTCACGCGTACCTGAACAGCTATTTCCAGACAGGAGATCGGAAGAGCGTCGTGTAGGGAAAGAGTGTCTCCTTACGTGTA